>CANFIL010000023.1 GCA_947447095.1 Actinomycetota bacterium
AATGCTATGCATGGGCTACCCACGTAATGATGCGCTGCTCAACCCGAACTGGGTCGAAGCCAAACGTCACGAGGTACGTAAGGAACTTCGCATTCCTGATGATCACACCGTTGCATTGTGGGCACCCACGTGGACCGATGATGCACCGAAGGTTAACGGGCGCCGACTTTTCACCTTGCCGATCGACCTCAATGAAATTGCCAAAACGAATAAGCTCACCATTTTGGTTAAGCTTCACTATCTCGTTGCCAATCAACTCGATGATTCCGGTCTAGGCGTGAAATTCATCAACGTGTCGGATTGGGACGACGTCAACGATCTCTTCCCTGCAAGTGATGTATTAATTTCAGATTTTTCAGCGGTGATCCCCGACTATGCGCTAACAAATAAGCCCATCATTATTTATGCACCTAATTTTGATGAGTACTTGTCTACTCGCGGAACGTATATCGACCTAGAAACAGCAGGACCAGGGCCCGTGGTGCGCACTCAGTCAGAATTGTTCACGCGACTATCGAACCTTGATTGGCAATCTCAATTTGCAGAGCAGCGCGAATCATTTGCTTCGGTTTATCGCGAGTATGAAACTGGGCATGCTGCTCAATCAATCTACGATCGCGTTGTACATGGAACCGCGCCGCGATGTGGCGAATCGAGTTTTCAGTAACTACTTCGTCGCGCGCGCCAGAGCTTTTTGTCGAACGTCATCCGCAAGCTGTAGCCATGCTTTGGTGAAGTGTGCTCGATCGACAAGTTCAGCAACTTTCAGGCCTTCAACACCCATTGAGTCTTGAAGTTCTGGATTCGAAAGCACATCGATTATTCGTTTCGACAAAGCTTCAACGTCATTATCGGGAACGATGTACCCATTCACGCCATCGCGAATGACGGTGCGGGGACCATACTTCACGTCATACGAGATAACTGGACAACCCTGAAGCAGGCTTTCAGTCACCGCTAATCCAAAAGATTCACGACGGGACGTTAAGACCGAACATCCTGCAGTGCGGAAAACCATTTCTGGGTTACCCGTATAGCCACAAAAGGTCACAGCGTCTTGCAAACCAAGCTCTGCCAGAACTCCCTCAAGGCGTTCTTGGTCACTGCCCGACCCCCAAATGTCCATGTGTGCATCCGGGATCACATTAAGAACTGCAGGTAACGCGCGAAAGACATGATCTAGACGTTTCACGTCAACGAGGCGGCCCACTGCAACAATCTTGTGGCGGTCGCGAACGGCATCACTCGGTGTCTCAATTTTCTTCACTACCGGCCTAATAGCGACGACCGGGAAATGCTCTCCATAACGTTCTTTCAAGTCTTCACCCTGGTCCGGTGTGGCACACACAACTGCATCAGGGTGGTCAGCGAATGGCTCTAGGCCCGTTTCCATTCGTGGCGTGAGAATTCCAAGCGCACTTTCACCACGCTTTAAATGATTGAGGTGCAGAACGAAAACTTTTCCAAGTTTTTCTGGAAGCTGAGCAACTACCGGATAAGTAATTGGTGAATCCGAGAAAACGACAGTCCCCGCAGGAAGATCAAGTTCGGTTAACCACTCGGTGCGTGCTGCCACCATGGTTTGTGGCTCAGTATCCGAATAGCGTTGAAACATTGTCATGATCTCTTCGCCCGGAGCACACCATTCACGAATAATTGGATTGCGTCCAGTGTCGAACCACACGCGAGTCTTCACAACATTGGTTTCAATTTCACGTTCTATCTCAGATAGCAATCGTCCATAAGTGTCGTACTTCAGCTCGTGTTGCATTCCATTTCCAAGTGGCGTGATGATATTTCTTGGAAGTGGTTTGCGCATCAGACGCATCGCGACGTAGTACGACATGTGGCGAACCCACGCAATAGCAATCGCGGACTTACTCATTGGGGAAGTCCAAAATTTATAAATCTGGATGCCATCTGGGATTGAGCCGCCGAGTGCTCGTGCCAACATTTTCTTGCGGTAGCGACCATAGGTTAGAAGCGCAATCCGCACTTCCCAGCCAGCATCATGCATCGCCTGCAGTCTCTGGAACCATGCTTTGCTTAATCCGCCGCCATAAAGTCGGAATGCACCGTACAGAAATAGCGCTACGGGTTTTCCTTCATTGGGCACTCATTTAGCGTAACTCAGGCCAAGGAATATCAAGTCATACAAAATCGCGATATTATTCAAAAGTGACGTTTGTTTCCGTTACGTAATCCAATGACGACGTATGAGCTAGCCAGGGACGGAAAGACACATGATCTATCGAATAGGTAACACGTCGCTATTCGTAACACTGTTGTTCGTTACCACCGGAACCTTAGCCGACCAATTCACTCGTGCTTTTACACTTTCTCCGTCCGTTTATCTGATGGTGTGGGGTTTGCTCCTGGTCATTACGGTCGCGGCGTGGTTCCTGTTACTCGCTTCAGAGCGTACGTATCACCTGCCTGAATTGTCAGAGATTTCAGGAGCAGCTCGTAAACGCATCGCCATCGTAAGCGCCTTCATTCCAGTTCTTGCCATTGTGATCGGGACAGTAAATGACGGATTGCCTGCAGCAACGATCGCGGTCATTACAACAATCTTGATAATCATTGGCGCGGTATTTGCATGGCAACTTCGAGACTCCGGTCAACCTCAAGGTGAGCCAACACGAGCGACCTGGTTTACGCGCGCTAATGGCATCACGCTGGCCATATGTGCAAGTGTGGCCGCGATCGCAGCCGGAATTACATACGTGCCCAACAATGACGATCATTACTACCTCAACATTGCGACCTACATTTATGAGCATGGGGTCATTCCGACTGGAGACACCGTCCTGAGTAATCAGGACTTTAGAACCTATGCTCGTTCTTCCTCGTGGGAAGTTATGTGGGGAACTTTTTCTCGACTTGTGCATGTACACCCAGCAACCTTGCTCTACATTTACTGGGTTCCGATTGCTGCGGCGTTGTCTATCTTTGCGCTGGCCAAATTGCTCGAGGGCTTTAACATTCGTCATCTCAAGACAGCCTTGATTACCAGCACGCTTTTCTTAGTTCTTGATGGCGCTAACCGATATTCCTTCGGCAACTCACAGGCATCTCACATTTGGCAAGGGAAAGCGGTTTATCTCGCACTGATACTTCCGCTGACATTTAGTTACACGATTCGCATCTTGACCAACTTCAGCACACGTCTTGCTTTTTATTTGACTGCGCTGACTATCGCATCTGTCGGCGCAACGCCCACAGTGTTCATCACGTCTGTTCCAATCTTGTCGGCTGGCTTATTCATTGCTCTATTTAATCGTCAACGCAAGGCATTCTGGGCCTTGCTGATCCAGATTTCATACCTTGTGGTCGGCGGATTGCTTTTCAAATACGCACGTGCGCATAACGTTTCGCCAAAAATATATACATCAACAGACAACAGCCCAGATATTTACTTCATTAGCCCCCCAACTCAGAAATACATGCCAAGTTCGTACGACTTATTACATGAAATCGCACATCCGATTGCCTACGCATCTGTTTTAGCGATTGCAATAGTTCTTGGTTGGCTTTCAATTCGAGTTCAAAATGCACGAACTCTGATTGCATTGTGCTTCGGCTTTTTTGGAATCCTCGTTCTTCCTGTAATCCATGAATTTGCACTCTCCAACACTGGTAGCTCTTCCATCGGATGGAGATTCTTGTGGTTGTTGCCGATTCCTGCTCTCGTCGGTGCAACGAGCTCGACGCTTGTTTCCGGTGTATCCAAGGTGACTGCAGCTACTACATGGACAAACCTTGGACTTGCCGGTGCATGGATTGCACTTGTTGCAGTCGTTCCTGTTACAACCGGACTTGTCCCTTGGCGGATTCCAACGTGGGAAAAAGGCGAAGCATACGTAGCAAACCCCACGCATTGGCGAACGTATAAAGGGACAGCGGAGACGATGCGCGTAATCGATGTCATCTCTGAAGAAGGCGACATCGTTCTAGCCCCTATCGGCATAAGTTCGTCCATTGCTGCAACAACCACGAGTGTTTACACCGTTGCTCCCCGCGATGATTACGTTCGTCATGCCATGGCGAACGTTCCAAATCAATTTCCTGAACATCGCGTCCAAATAGCAAAGTGGGTCGATGGCCAAGAGCAAATAGGCATCTCACTCGAGAACATTGCGACATCAATTTCTCTGGTACGAGTCAACATTGTGTGCCTTAAACCAGAAATGCAAAAGGAATTCGTCCCATGGTTACGAGATCTTGGGTACGTTCACGACGGACGTTTTAATTTTTCGCACAGTAAGAAATACATGTGGTGCGGACGCACCGACACATTTAACAAAAAGAACTAATGCAGTTCAGAGCTTTCTGAACTCGCGTCGACGTCAACATCTTCAGCGCTATCCGGTGAATCTACCGATACGTCATCATCTGAATCGCCTTCGGCATCTACCTCTTGAACGATTTCCGTTTCTTCGTCGATGTGGTCGAGGAGGTCAGACTCATGCATAAAACCTTCAGTGTTGTCGAGATCTTCGGCAACTTCTGGTTCGGGTTCTGCAACATAGTCGGCCAGTGTGCTCGCGTCAGTTTGTTCATCTTCAACGTCATCGACAACTAGATCAACGACCGGAATCGGTGACGATTCCTCGGGACGGACAGACGAATGCGCACCGCAACCATAATTCATCGCAACAATTTGGCCATCGGCTGCGCCAAATTCATTCGCACACAAACCGAAGGCTTGACCGATGGAACCACCGATAGCAACCATGAATCCACACGAAGCACAGTTGGCTGGTGCTTGCTTTGCCATTGCTGAACGAGCCCCGTTATGGCCATCGAACCAGCGAGCCACTGCGCGTTCAAGTCCAAGCGGACTCAAGATCTGCTCACGCCCAAGTCCTAGTTCCCATTGAGCTGGATGAAGTGGCGCAAGATCTTGTGCATCATCATCAATGCCGGTCAGACCAGCTGTGAGTCGTTCATCATTTGGCAGGGTAGGCAGCAAGTCACCGACACCAAGGTCACCTGCCTCAACTCGTTCGGCCCACGGTTTCCACGATGGTGGTACGAGTGCTTCACCACTTGGCAACAGATTAATTTCGCTTACTGTGCATTCGTCTTGGCCAGCAAGTGCAACTACTGAAACGGACCAATACCAACCTGGGTAGGCAGGATCAGTGCACTGAAAAGTATGTTCGGCAACTGCAAAGTCGTCATTAACTTCTTCAATTGCTACGGCGATTGCGGCACCGACATGCTCTGCAGGAACGGATTCGAGCAGGGATGTACGTGCGATTTCAGTCGCGTCTTGAGCAGTTGTTGTGCCAGTCACAGTTATTCCTTAAAAGTTTGAAATCAAAACGACGTGATTAAACGTCAATTTGATCTGCTACGCCACGAAGTACAGCAACCAACTTTTCGGTGTGCTTGTCATCTGGGTAGCGGCCACGGCGCAAGTTGCCCGCGTAGTTGTCGAGCAACTTAATGACGTCTTCAAGAACGATCGCCATGTCTTCGGCATCCTTGCGGTTGCCCTTTGAAATGCTTGGGGGTGCTTCGAGTACGCGAACGCTGAGCGCCTGTTGGCCACGCTTGCCATCGGCTACACCGAATTCACAGCGGGTGCCGTTCTTGAGGGTCAGTGTTCCAGCAGGCAGCGCGGAGGCGTGAAGAAAGACTTCTTCACCTTCGTCTGTCTGAAGAAAGCCAAAGCCCTTTTCAGAGTCGTACCACTTCACTTTGCCTGTTGGCACGGTGCGTTCTCCTTGCTCGAATTGCTCATGCAGCGCTAACTGCCCTCTAAGCGTAAAGGAAATTTGACTGGAACCCCAATACGCGCCCATTTCAATGGGTTTTTGGGCCCAAACCTGACTCCGCTCAATTAGTTTGCCAACCCTTTTACGCGTAACGTTGTACGGATGAGCACTTTCCTGTCACCGGCTGCACATAAGCCGCGATCTTTGGCAGATGACCTGCGCACTCGTAGCGATGATGCGCTCTTTGCCCTGCTCACTGCGCGCCCAGATTTACTCCACCCAATCCCTGCCGACGTCGGTCAACTTGCCGCTCGCGCAACTACGGCGCCGAGTGTTAATGCTGCTTTAGATTCACTCAATCGGGTTCAGTTGGACGTTTGCGAAGCCATAGCTGGGTTAGGCGACAGCGCCACGGTCAAAGACTTGCATGCAGGCTTGGTCAATGTTCCGGGCTACGACGCTCTTGCAGTTGATGATGCAGTTGCTCATCTTCACTTGATCGGCTTGTTGTGGGGCGACGACATTCGATTAGTTCGAGCTGCTGCCGAAGCCTTCGGTGTTTATCCGTGTGCACTTGGCCCAAGTTATTGGGATTCACGACGCCTCGTAAAAACTTATGCCGACGATGCGGCGCTCGTAGTCGCAACATTGAACGAAGCGCCAGAACAAGCTCGAGAAATAATGGCACAGTTGCTGTGGAATCCAATCGGCACCATGAAGAACGCTAATCGAGCCATTCGCCCAGAAGATGTGAAATCGCCACTGGAGTGGTTGCTCTCACGTGAACTGATTGTTGCAACTGGCGACACCACGATTGCCGTTCCGCGCGAAGTCGGCCTTGCATTGCGCAATGGAAATTTGCTCATGGAACTCGACACGAAACCTAGCGAACCTATAACCGGTGCTCTTGATCTCACGCGTATCGATCAAACAGGTGCACATGCTGCGTTGGAGTTCATCCATTTGGTGGAAACTTTGCTTGAAGCGTGGTCTGTTGAACCGCCAGCACAACTGCGAGGTGGCGGACTTGCGGTTCGTGATCTCACCGCAACATGCGAATTGCTTCGAGCGAATGCTCACATCACTGCCCTTGTTATTGAGGTGTCGCATGTAGCTGGCTTGTTGAGCGCTGATGCTAACGGCGCATGGCTACCAACAACTGCATACGATCACTGGCTCAATCAAGATGACGCCACGCGTTGGGAACTTGTGGCTAAGGCTTGGTTCGAAATGAACCGTGCACCTCATGTTGTTGCAGACACTGGAACCGATCGAATCAACGCACTTAGCGCGGGAGTTGAGCGCACATTCGTGCTCACCCTTCGTCATACGATTCTCGACATTTTGCGTGAGGCGCCTGCTGGTTCAACCACTACGCCAAACGCACTGGTTGGATACCTGAACTGGCATCGTCCTCGCCGAACTTCTGGTGTTCGCACACATGCTGTTGCTGCGTTGATGGCTGAATCAGAAGCCATAGGTGTGACTGGAGCCGGTGGACTCACAAGTTTTGGTCGCTCACTCGTTGAGCATCTCGATGCTGGTGCGGCGCTGGGCGCGAATCTTCCTTCACCCATTGACCACATCATCGTGCAGGCAGATCTCACAGCCCTAGCGCCAGGTCGGCTACCCGCCTCTCCTCGTCGAACGATGTCGATTTTGGCTGACATCGAATCAACAGGCGTGGCAACAACCTACCGATTTACTGAAGTTTCCATTCGCCGCGGCTTAGATCAAGGTCAATCAGCGCATGAGATTGTGCAATTCCTTGCAACGTTGTCCCGAACACCGCTGCCGCAGCCGTTGACGTATCTCATTGATGATGTAGCACGCAAACACGGTGCACTTCGTGTTGGTGTGGCCTCTGTGTATTTACGCTGCGATGACGAACAACTCATTGCATCGGTGCAGGTTGATAGACGATTGGCTTCACTACGATTACGCCAAATTGCTCCCGGGATTGTTGTCAGTGCAGCACCGGCTGACATGGTGCTCGAGAAGCTGCGCTCCGCGGGTTACTCCCCTGTAGCTGAAAGTGCCGAAGGTACCGTGCTGTTACATCGTCCGGATACGAGACGTACGTCGAGCCGTCCTGCGAGCTCGTCAGTAACAGTCACCAATGCTTCGCCTCGACTCATTAGCGCCGCAGTGAAGGCACTACGCGCTGGTGAACGTGCCGAAGATACAAAGTCCGCAGGTGAGACCCCTCGCACATCCACGGCGGACACTATGGCACTTTTACATGAAGCAATGAACGCCCAAAGCGAAGTGTGGATTGGCTACGCTGATCCGCGCGGGATAACAACAGAGCGCATCATTGAGCCACTGACCATTAGTGGTGGATTCTTAACTGCGTTCGATCTTCGGAGTAACGAAGTCAAGACTTTCACCATCGCACGAATTACTGGCGCACAATATGCGCAAGCTGAAGGACAGAACTAATGACTGATGGTCCACTAATTGTTCAAAGTGACAAGACGCTACTTCTTGAGATTGATCATGAGTTGAGCACCGAATGTCGTCATGCCATCGCTCCATTTGCCGAACTTGAACGAGCCCCCGAACACATTCATACGTATCGCGTGACTCCTTTGGGGCTTTGGAATGCACGGGCTGCCGGCCATGACGCCGAATTTGTCGTTGATGCGCTGTTGAAATACTCGCGTTATCCAGTGCCCCATGCACTACTCGTGGACATTGCAGAGACTATGGCTCGCTATGGTCGACTACGCCTTTTGATGCATCCAACGCACGGACTTGTTTTGGAAAGTTCTGATCAAACCGTGCTTGAAGAAGTACTTCGTTCCAAGAAGATTCAACCTCTCGTTGGAAAACGTATTGATGATGACACTGTCGCTGTTCACCCCAGTGAACGAGGAAACGTCAAGCAGGTCTTGCTCAAACTTGGTTGGCCAGCCGAGGACCTTGCAGGCTACGTCGATGGTGAGGCGCATCCCATCGCTTTGGCAGACGACTCATTTGAGCTTCGTCCATACCAGCGCGAGGCTGCAGAAGGCTTTTGGCATGGCGGTTCAGGCGTTGTGGTCCTGCCTTGTGGTGCCGGCAAAACCATCGTTGGCGCAGCAGCCATGGCGACTGCCAAAGCAACCACTTTGATTCTTGTAACAAATACAGTTTCGGCCCGTCAGTGGAAAGCAGAACTTCTAAAGCGCACGACTTTGACGGAAGAAGAAATTGGCGAGTACTCAGGTGCGCGCAAAGAAATTCGGCCAGTCACCATCGCGACGTACCAAGTCATGACGACCAAGCGACAAGGTACTTATGCGCATCTTGAACTTTTTGATGCCCGCGACTGGGGCTTGATCATTTATGACGAAGTTCATCTACTGCCTGCGCCAGTATTTCGTTTTACTGCTGACATCCAAGCGCGACGTCGCTTGGGACTAACTGCGACTCTTGTTCGCGAAGATGGAATGGAAGGCGAAGTTTTTTCACTCATCGGACCCAAGCGATACGACGCTCCGTGGAAAGACATTGAAGCGCAGGGCTACATTGCGCCGGCTGATTGTGTCGAAGTCCGCGTATCACTTCCTGACCGCGAACGTATGGCCTACTCGATGGCTGAGCCGGAAGAACGTTATCGAATGGCTGCAACAACGAGCTTCAAGAATCGAGTTGTTGAGAAGCTTGTTGCTCAACATCCTGACGATCACGTTTTGGTCATCGGACAATATCTGGATCAACTCGACGAACTCAGCACTCATCTCAACGCACCTGTCATCACCGGACAAACCCCTGTGAAAGAACGGGAACGTTTATTCCAGTCATTCCGCGAAGGCGAAACCCGAGTCCTGGTCGTCAGTAAAGTCGCTAACTTCAGTGTTGACTTGCCCGAAGCTGGTGTCGCAATTCAAGTGAGTGGAACGTTTGGCTCTCGTCAAGAAGAAGCCCAACGTCTCGGTCGAGTCCTTCGTCCCAAGGGTGACAAGCGCAGCGCTCACTTCTACACAATCGTCACGCGCGACACAGTCGATGCTGATTTCGCTGCGCACCGCCAACGCTTCCTCGCGGAACAGGGTTATGCGTATCGCATCGTCGATGCTGATGAATTGTTGTACGGAACTGGCAATCTCGACGACAAATAGCAAATAGCCCAGACAATCGTCTGAGCTATTTGCTTAAGAGTTTCTAGAAAGCTGATGCGATCAAATAAGCATTGACGGCATTCAACAACGCGAGCATCAACGCTGGAGCAAACAATGAAATTGCGTCTTTCTTTTTTAGATGCGCTACTACGGCACCAAGAAAGTACAGCGAAAGGCCAGTAGCAGCTGCAATCCCAATTCCTGCGTATGCAAGACCAATAAGAAGCCCCAGTGCGCCTGCGATCTCCAAGTACGCAAGCACTGGAATCTGATTTGGCTTTACACCTACGTGCGCCATCATTTCCATGATCTGAGGCTTCTTTTGCAATTTACCCAAAGCAGAGACCGTGGCAACGATCGCAAGCAGGACAGAGAGGACTACGGATGTGATTTGCATGTATGAATTCCTTTATTCCAGGCGCTTTCGCGCACAATCATCTTGACAGAAATGAGCCATAAGTAAGCGTAGACATTCCCAAATAGGTCCTTTTCTCACGAAAACAGGAATAACCTTTAGACAACACGTGTGCGCGAGTTAAAGAGTCCTTGTTACTTCTTACGGCACGTTGCATATCAATTGATGCGGACACTTACTTCTAGGTAAAGGTTCGTCATGACACATTCATTCACTCGCATCGTTTCTGGTTTCTCGATATTCGTCGCTGTCGGGTTTATGGCCGTAGTGCCTGCTCAGGCAACTGGTACGGTCTTCACTTTCGAGGATCCCTCGCAGTACGAAATCACAGCCTTTGAATCGGCTGCTGCAAGTGTTGTCACGAATGCCGAGACCGGCTTCAACGGGACACATGCACTCAAGTTCACACATGGCGCTGGTACATCATCAGGAGCGACAATTGCAAAAATGTCTAGCCCTCTGATCACCAGTGGAAATACAACAATCACCGCAATGGTCTACTCACCCATCGCGGGACGAACAATGCGAATGAAAGTCGAGAATCAACACAACAACGGTCAATCAGTTGAAGCGATGGCTACAGCATCCATGGTTGTTGGTTGGCAAACGTTGACATTTGACTTTATGAATGAAGCAGTTGGCACAGCCGAATTCAACTCGGCGTTTACCTACGACATGTTGAGTATCTTTCCGGGCTGGGCAACCACGGCGTCAGATGTTTATTTCATCGATGACATCACAACATCCATTGAGACCACTGGCGGAAACGGTGGCGGTGGTTCGCAAGGTCCCGAGGCATCCCCAACACTGATCACGTATGAATCTAACGATGCCACCGGCTATTTAACGACCGGATTTCAAGGTGCAACAGCTTCGGTTGAAAATGCACCTGCAGGTGGGCGTGGCGGCAAAGCGCTTAAAATCTTCCGCAATGGCGGTCAAACTTACGCCGGAGCCGATCTTTTAAACACAGCTGCGACGTACAAGAAAATAACTTCATCCTCCAACAAGATCGTGACGATGAACTTCTATTCATCTGTACATTCCACTATTCGAGTAAAAGTACAACTTCTTGATTCACAGATATCAAAGACAGTAAACGCAGTTTATGGCTGGCAGAAACTAACTATTGATTTTGGATCAACACTTGATCACGACTGGGCGGACAATCCGACCTACTCGAACTCCTTCGCTTACACCAGACTTGAAATCTTCCCAAACTATGGGGTTCTTGATTCTGGAGTGTCGTACTACGTCGACGATGTTGCCTTCAATGGTGCTACGACTCCTGCTCTTGCTGCTGCAAAGCTCAATCAGCTTGTCGGCGAGACGGCGAGCTCATTAAAGAAGGGGCGATCGTTCACTCTCCCATTGCGTTCTTCTCGTGGGCTGGCCTTGAGTTGGGTAACATCCACGCCAAAAACGTGCAAGGTTGTATCGGGCAAACTTGTTGGACTTAAAGCCGGTGTTTGCACAATTACTGGTCGGAACTCTGGCAACGCTCGGTACAAGTCCGTCTCGGTTACGAGGCTTCTCCTAATAGTTCGTTAATCGCAAACAATGCACAACGCTCCTCGGAAGAGGAGCGTTGTGCATTGTAAATATTTTTTTATCTATTGAACTGTGACGTATACCCGTCGGTTTGCCTTACGGCCCTTTTCAGTTCGATTCGATTTCACAGGATCAGCAGCACCCTTGATGACACGGGTGATAGTCACTGAATAGCCCGCCTTTTTGAACTGCTTCTTCAAATATTTTTCAACAGCACGGGTACGCGCAGCAGCGATTCGACCTCGTAGCTTACGACCTGATGGATCTGCTTTTGTGAGAGTAGCCGTATGACCATTAAGCGTGATCATGTGCTGTCCATTTATTCTCATGGTTTCAGCCAATGCACGAAGTTGCGCCTTAGCGTGAGTGGTCAACTTTGCTGAATCGCCATGGAACAAGATCGTCTTATGCGTGGCCTGAGAAGTCGGCTTAGGCGTCGGTGGCGTATTTACCGCGCCTACCTCGTATGCACCCACATCAAACTTGCCGTTCTGTGGTCGGGTAACTCCTCGTTCATCTGTTGTCGACTCCAAACCCGACTGCGTCATGATGTTTGGAGAAATTCCAGGTGATGTGGAAGTGAAGTAATCGATAGCGCTGCTGCCTGAACCAAGTGCAACCGTCTTTGCAGTGCCAGTATTCGCCGGCGCAGTTCTATTCAAGGTAAGTGCTTGAAGCTTGAGAGAATCCAAAGTGACTTGCTTTGATGCACCGGCTCCTGTCGTCGTTGGTGCAAACGACGAATCCGTGTAGAGATTTGCTCCTGCGTCAGTAGCTGACGTTCCTACTACTGGAGTGCTGTTGGCGGTAGCCAGAATATTGGCAAACATAGTTGCGCCATTTACCTCAATCGCACCAGCACCAGCGCCTGAGGTGGTGTTGATATTGTTCCAGAAGGTACTGTTCGAAACTTGTCCACCTTCCGCAAACAAGGCGCCCGCTTCATTTGCAGTGTTGTTGACAAAGGTTGAATTCCTAATGTTTGCGGGGTTGTACATCATTGAGATTGCACCTCCCATGCCCAAAGTGGCCTGATTTGCGAAGAAAGTTGACGATGAAGCGTTTAGTGATCCCTCGCTATAGATTGCGCCACCATAAGTAGCCGCTGTATTTGAGTTAAATTCGCTGTCAGTGACAGCCAATGTGCCACCTGATTCGTTAAAGATCGCTCCACCGAGACCAGCTGAAGTGTTGTTCTCAAATGTTGAACCGGAAATAGTCCCGGTAGTTCCGGAATGCAAAGTGATGGCAGCTCCACCATATGTCGAGTTATTCGAAAGGCTGTTGCCCGTGAACGTTGAATCCGTGACTGTCAAAATTCCGGGACTATTTACACTGATGGCTCCATCCTCGGCCGTTCCAGAATTATTTGTGAAGTGTGAATTCGTTACAGCAATCACGGGTGAATAGCCGGTGAATGTGTTTATCGCACTTGAGTTGTACGGAGAACTCAGATTCTCAAAGCTTGAATCGTTGACATCAAGGTGACCCTCTACCCAAATCGCTCCATAAGTGGTGTACGCATCATGGACGTTTACATTATTAAGAGTTGTATGCGCTCCCGCCCACGCTTGAACTAATGCCACAAGCTGTGTTCCTGAATTCTCGACAGTGATAGACAACTTGGAAAGCGTGAGATTATGTGTGGCCTGATCAAAAATGAATTGGTTAGCATCTGAAGCAACGCTAAGCGTCAAAGTTCCAGAACTCGGACCATTGATGACAATATTTTCATTTAAGTTTGGAGACACTGAATGTTCGTGTACCAGGCACGTACCGGTGAAATTAAGATTTAAAGTTCCACCTGTAGAAAACAAGGAATCTATATTTGTGTCCAAGTTTGTGCAGGACGTCATCGTTAGATCCAACGGCGCTCCGACAGCATTTGCTGGGGCGCCAATACCGAATGAAGTAACTGCTAGGCCAGTAACCGTCATTCCTGCGAGAACTGCTCGCCTCTGATTGGAATTTGGCTTAAGTCTTTGAGCGCGGCGTTGCTTACGGTTCATAGTTCTGAGCGTATCCGTCACTAGGACCGATTTGTCCTAGTTGGGTTTCAATTCGGCAACAAAACTACGGTCTTAAAAATAATTACGGCAAAACGGACAGTAGTTCGTCCTCAGTCCAACCGTGGTCGTATGCCAATTCGACTCGGTCCCATTCGCGCCGCTTCCACAAGCTTCGCCAATAACCCGTTGTAATCTCCCGAAAAATCACAGGCAGATCTAGTTGAAACGTTTCTAGAAGTTCGCCGCGAATGGCATCAAATTCCGTCATCGTGAGTTCGCCCTCACTGTGATACAAAAACGCAATTACGTCATTGAACAGCACCACCTGAAAGTCGCGAATTTTACGGAGCAATAGCATCTCGCTATTGAAAAACGTCACAAGATGAAATTCGCCGTTTGGTAAGACGACACCATCTCGAGTTCGACCCATGATGCGTTCAAGTACCGGCCAGTTCAGACCGCTATCACACGGTGGTCCAAATTGAGCGATGT
>CANFIL010000024.1 GCA_947447095.1 Actinomycetota bacterium
CATTCGCATACATCGAAGTGTCAGCGACCCCACCATCGGAGATTGGCCGTGTTGTGCGAGCGGTCGTATACGTCGCACCAGAATCCGATGAGTGAATCGTCATTTCTGAATACTGAGAAACACCAAACACCTCTGATCCAACAAAGTTAGTCGAGAGGTATCGGAACGACGGGCAGTAGCCTTCATCTCCGTCACAGACGAATGGCTCTAAAGGCGCAATTGAACTCGCCTGCCATGTGCCTGAATTGGAAAAGACACTCGGTTTCATCCACGTCTTGAAGCCATATTGCAGCGCAACCTGTTCGTGATCGTCCGCCCAGATCGTGCTGCCTTCACCATCGCGGGCACCACCTCTGGTGTATGCCGAACTCGACGTGTACCACGAGAAGCTGCCGTCACCATCTTCTTGAACTAACCGCACAAGATACTTCTGGCCTCCGACCAAAACTACTGGTCGTTCAAGATTAATCGTGGTCCATTGATAGGTCGACGTTGACGGCGATTCAGCTGACACCGATGAGGCAGGAATCTGCACTGGTTCAAGATCATTTGGATTTCCATACACTGGATCAGATTGAGGTTCGTTATCTCGATTCATCGGATAAACATCTACGTGGAAAGAGTTGACACGATCACTACTTCGTCCCAAAGCTAGATCGATTCGCGTAAGTACTCCCGATGTGCTGGGCGTGAAAAGCTGCGTTGGCCAATCATTGAAATTCGCTGCCCGACTCTGATCACTTGAAAGTAAGGTGGCCGACTGATCAAGAACAGCAGTTGATTCTGCTCGTGCAGGGCTTGCTACCGAGCCCACAAGGAGCGCTGAAATTACAACCATTGATCGAATGAGTTTCACTGTGGATCTCCACCTAATACGTAGCGTTAACAAACGGGAGCAATTCGCCCGATTGAATAAAAGAATAACACTAGTTTATTGAAGTATTCTTCTTTTATTAGTAAATTCCGGGCTATAGAATGGCCACATGTCCGATTCCACCCCGTTAAACGCAGGTAGAAAGAGCGCATATGTTGCTCGAAATCGGGCTGCTTTGCTCCGGGCTACCCAACAGGTACTTGCCGAACATGGAATGGCTGCAACCGTCGAATTGGTAGCTGAGCGCGCTGAAATTGCTGTGAGCACCATTTATAAGCACTTCGAGAACAAGGAAGCACTCTTTGAGGCTGCTTTCATTGACGCGCTTCTCGAATGGGAAAAGTGGACTGGAAATTCGCTTCAGTCAGTAACGGATCCTGCCGAGCGCCTTGTCTTTCCCATGCGGCTCATGTTGAGAGTTCCTGAAACCCATCCAGTCTTTGCCAATCTCATCGCCAAGAATCCGCTGGAGTTTCTTATGGCTGTCCCCCGCGCGGATTTAGGACTCGAATCTGCATTGGGTGAGCTTGCTCGCACTGGAGGAATTTCAACTCATGAACTCAAGGTTCGTGCAACAAACATGATTCGAATTCTCACAACCACAATGATTGAGTTGTGCACGAATCCTCACTATCGCAATGATGACGCACGGACTTCAATTTCAATTGGTCTGGAAATCCTCGGATTTAGCCGCGGAGACATCGATGACCTGATGTCTCGCCCACTTCCCTTAATTTAGGAACTACTTCGCCTGCTCTGCCGTGACTTTGATTGCGGCGCTATTTGCTGTGACTGAGCCCGCGTAGTTCGAAGCCTTAACAGAGCACGTGTAGCTTCCCGACTTATTTGCCCTTAATTTCGAAGCCACACCTGCAACAGGTTTTCCGTTTCGTTTCCAAGAAAAGACAAACTTGGACGTTTGTGGCGCTTGGTACAAGCGCGATGCTTCGACGTCAGCCAACCACGTGCCAGTAGTGCAGGAGAGTATTGCGTGCTTCCGCTTTGTAAACGTGACTGCAGGAGCAGACTTAAGCGTAGGTGACTTAATCAATGCAACGCTTGCTTGCTGACGATTTGGCGCACCTGACGTGTCAACGGGTGAACATGCTGAACCCGAAACGTTTCCAGCCCCAGGATCACCCCCGTTGAAATTGCCCCAATAAATCTTGCCTGTTGATGAGTCCACAGCGACTCCCGCCGGGCCACGAAGCGATGACGGACACGTGCTTGCAGTGTATAAATCAGAAGCTAAGCCAGTTCCAAAATCCCACTTTGAAATTGATCCGGCTGGATCGCCACCTGACTCCCAGTTAGCCCAGTAGAGCGCACGGTTCTTCACATCAACTGCAAGTCCCCACGGTCGGTTAACCACCGAGTCAGAAATTGCCAGGTCTCCATGTGCACTTGAAGTAAGTGATGCCCAACTGATTGAGTCTGTTGTGCCAGCACCATCAACAGTGAAATACAACTTGCCCTCAAACTCCACTATCGAGCCAATTCCAGATCGCCCCGCAATTGATTGTGCAGAAGAAAGTACCGAAGCATCGGATGGAACACTGCTGCCATCAGCTTTAAGTTTCACAATTTGATAGGTCCTGAGATTGTGATTGTAAATACCTACATACAAAAAGTTTCGCGTGGAATCCAACGTCATGCCAGTGACATCTTCGTATTCAGGAAGATGACCGGTCAGTTCAAAAGTGCCATAAAGATTCACATTGCATCTCTTAGTTATTGCGCAACCACCTATGGGCGCACGTTCCACTCCATAATCGTCGGTCCAATAGACCCACCCTTTGGCTGAATCCATCACTAAGTCAAGAGGTTCTGACAAAAAACCACCTCGGCTTTGCGCTCCAGAAAGCCACTGGCGAGTGTTTTGAGTGCTTCCAATTCGCGAAGCTGAGATCGCGCTGTATCCGACAGCGAAATCTGTACCGGCCGTTCCTGAGTAGCCCGCATTAGCCCACGCAAGAAATGTCTTTTGGTCGGATGCTTGAGCACCTCCCCCAACACTGACCAGCTGAGCAACGATCAAGGTGAACGTGGCTGCGAGAGTTACAAGTCGACGCAAAGACATCATAGGAATCCCTTCAAAGAACTCCCTCAGAATAGAACCGCTGGGCAATTCGAGATGTCGCAATCGCTCGTACTGCATGAAAGACAAGGGCTATCCCTATCTAACTGTGAGGTGACTTTTCAAATTCCTCGGCTACTAGGACGCAATACAGGCGCAACGACCAGGAATGGGATGCGTATTCAATCTGTATTCGCTTGAAAGCGTCGCGCATTCAGAAGCGTATGGCACAACCATTCGGGGAGCCTCGCCCAATAGCGCCTCAGCAACAAACGCTGCGGTCAATCCATTCACGTCAGTCACAACGCCTATTGAGAACAGCGATCGAGTTTCGGCAATTGCGTCGTTATTGCCTGCGCGCATGATGATGGGAGTTTCGGGAGCAATAGTGCGTGCCGCTACCGCGACTGCAATGTTGTCTTGCTCTTCAGAGCCCATTGCCATGAGCGCCTTTGAATGCGCCACTCGGGCGCGATTAAGTGTTCGTACATCACTGGCATTGCCGATGATGACAGGGATATTGAGGTCTCGAGCAAGTAGTACACCACGAGCCTTCTCGTCCTGTTCGATAGCTACGACCGCAACTTTGAGCAATGCCAATTCACGACAAACTCGAATTCCAACCTGACCAAGTCCCACAACAACAATGTGATTCGAACGAGGCACAACTCGACGGCCAACAATGCCTGCGCGTCGTCCAGTCAAGACGTGGTTAACCATTCCAGCGCCAAAGATCGCCAAAAAGATCACAGTGAGCAACATGAAGACGCCCGATTGAATCAGTTGCCAGCCTTCCATCGGGATTTCAGGGGCTGTAACGCCAGAAATTACAGCCGAAGCCGAGTAGAAGGCGTGCGACCACGATTCACTGCGCTGCAAAATCACCATGTCAGCAATCAAAATCAGAACGAGTGCGGCTAAACCTCCAAGAAGCGCCCGCGAAGCCGAATCGTATGAACGAAGTTGACCTCGAAGCAAACTCCACAACCGTTGACGGCGCCACGAACGAGGAATCATGAAATCTTCGTGAGTGACTACTCCTTCATTGACACTTGCAGTCTCCCATTGCACATTGTTAGCCGATTGCGTTCGAGCTAAACCAACATGATCCGGAAGTAATGCGGCGGCGATAACTGATGGCATAGAAATGAATGCAGGCGAAGCAACATAAATGTTAGGAATCATTCGTTCCATCTCGTGACGAACACTTCGATCAAAGATTGCAACAAATAGGCGCACACCTGGCTTGATATGTTCAACTGCGAGCGAGTAACGCAATGCTTCGATATCGCTGTGCAACATAACAGCTACGCCAATGACATCCTCATCAAGATAGTCATGTAATTCAGCATCGGACGGATTGGCAAGGTGTGTGACATTGACGCCACGTACCTGAAGAGCTTCACACGTGCGTCGACCAATATCAGTTGAGCCGATCAGAATGACCGTTCCTGGATTCTGCACATCCGCCCCTCGGGAACTAGGTATTACCCGAGTTTATGCACGATTCCTGTTGACCACCCGTCAACGCACTTCACAAAAGCATCGGTCACTTCTGCAAGTGAAACCTGAGCAAAACCAGGGAAATATGGGTGGTATCCCTTAGCTTCCGTCAAGACTGTTGGACTCACTGTATTAATACGGATACCGCGAGGCATTTCAATGGACGCGGCGTACGTGAACTGTTCAAGGGCGCCATTGGCTAGCGCAGCAGCTGAACCGGTATGGATTGCTTCGCGTCCAACTACGCCTGAAATCAATGTGAACGAACCTTTGTCATTGACATAGTCCAGGCCCTGGCGAACAAGTTCGACCTGACCAAGCGTCTTGTCCTGAAGGCTCTTGGAGAATTCTTGGTAGGAAATTTCTTCCAAAGCTTTGAAAGTCACTTTGCCTGCACATGAAACGACAGCATCAATCTTGCCGACCTTCGCATACATGGCGGCAATCGATTCTGGGCTAGTGATATCGACCGTAACGTCGCTGCTTCGCGAAGCGCGAATGACTTCATGGTTTGCCGAGAGGGCATCTGCGACACCAGCGCCAATCAAGCCTGATGCGCCAACTACTAGAACCTTCATAACGACTCCCTTTATTACTGCCGAATGCCAACTTGTGACAAGGCTACAGTAGCCATATGAGCGAACAAGCGACCTGCGAACTTTTGTCTGAAGACCTACGAACCAAGGTTTGGCGTTGGTCCTTTGAATCTGGTCAAGCAACCGGCATGCACACTCACGAGTACGACTACATTGCCATCCCAATTTCGGGCGGCGACTTCACAGCGACGTTTGAATCCGGCGAAGTGTCCGAGGTCAAACAAGTTGCTGGTGTCCCCTACCAACGCGAAGCTGGCGTTCGCCATAACGTTCGATTTGTTGGCGCGGGACATGCATCATTCATCGAAGTTGAATTTCTCACCCATTAAGTCAGACTGCTAAAGACTTAAGCCCTTTGGCCAAGTGTCTGAAAGCTGGTAACCCTCTGGGTATGGATCTGTTGGATCAAGAACCAACGTAGTGAGGTCGGTGATCCATGCTTGACCGGCAATCGAAGGAATGATCGCAGGCTTTCCGCCTACGGTGGTGACGGATTCGATCCGATTATCGAACGTGCTATCGATGATGGACTTGTGTACGAAGCGTTCGCCAACCTGCAGTTCACCGCGCGCGTGCATGACAGCCATGCGAGCAGATGTACCCGTTCCACACGGCGAACGGTCGCAGCGACCTGGCGAGACGACAACTGTGTTCTTCGCTGTGAGGACACCATCGATCCGTTCGGCTGGCAACGTAAATTCACAAATCGTAATGCCAGGGAAATCAGGATTTTCCGGATGAACCGCGGATACTTGCTCGGCTGCTGCAATTTTGATCTTTTCACCAAGATCGCAAATGTCGCGTGCTTCATCGGGAGTCACAGCGAAGCCGAAGTCGCGGGCATCCATAATCGCGTACGCCATACCGCCCCATGCAACATCGAGACGAACAGTTCCAACACCTTCGACTTCAACATGAGCATCAAGTTCGTACACAAACGCAGGCTGGTTAGTGAATCGAACGTTTGTTACTTTTCCATCCTTGACCGAACACTCGACTGGGATTAAACCCGCCGCCGATTCGAGAACCAAGTTTGTAACAGGCTCAACTGGATCGATCATTCCGGTTTCCAAAAGCACTGTTGCTACACAAATTGTGTTACTTCCTGACATCACTGGATACTCAATCGATTCCATGATGACGTAGCCAGCATCAGCCTCAGGGTGATTGCTCGGCAAAATAATGTTGGCATTACGGGCAACTTGTCCGCGTGGTTCCTTCAAAATCATTTGACGTAACCAGTCGCGGTCATTGGCAAGGAAGTTGCGCTTGTCGAACATGGTCTCGCCTGGAATCTGTCCAAATCCACCGACAATGACGTTGCCCACTTCACCTTCGGCATGAACGCCAACAACTTTGAGGGACCGTGAGAAGCGCATAGCGAGCCTTTCCATAGTTCGTTGTTACGAGTCTAGGGATTCGACAAACCAAAGACTTGAAATCCAAAGAATTGAGTTGAACTCTAAACTTGAGTCACTATGCGAAATGACCTTGGAATCCTGTTCGATCTCGACAGTACGTTGATTGACTCGTCGACATCTGTTCGTACCGCCTGGATTCAACTTGCCGGCGAGGCAGGATTCGCATTGCAGGATTTGGTCGGACTACACGGCATTCCTGCCGAAGGTTGTCTGCGAATTCTGTTGCCAGGTCAACCTGAATCCGAGGTGCAACGCTGGTTAGCTCGTATCGAACATCTTGAAATGACCATCACCGATGGAATCGTTCCCAACCCAGGTGCTATCGAATTGTTGACAGCGCTCGATGAGCGAGAGATCCCATGGACGATTGTCACATCAGGCACTAGCCCCTTGGCCACAGAGCGCCTTCGCGTCGCTGGGATAGCTAAGCCCGAAACAATTGTGACGTTCAGCGATGTCACAAACGGCAAGCCGCATCCAGAGCCATTTCTACTTGGAGCTTCCAGGATTGGAATCGCGCCCGAGTCTTGCTGGGTCATCGAAGATGCACACTCTGGAGTGACTGCAGGCAAGGCCGCCGGTTGCACCGTTGCTGCAATCCTGACCACTCACAAACGCGATGAATTGCCTCACGCAGATCATCATCTCGAGCAGTTACTCGAATTGCTTTCACTGATCAATTAAAACAGGTATAACAAAACGTCAGAAAATGTTTCAAACTGCAAGCTTCAGCAAGCTACTTTCACCAATTTGCTCTATTGGTAATTCAATTCGCTTTGCCATTCTTAAGTAGCACTTAAGAGGCACACACGCCCTTCACCTAAGAGGTAGTTCACATGACTCGTTTCGTCGATGTTCCAACGCTGTCAAAGCTGGCACACGAAATTGGTATCCCAGAATTCATCGGCAATCTTGCCGACGAAATCGAACGCAACTTTGTTCGTTGGGAAGAATTCGACAAGACATCGCGCCTTGGCGCCCATAACGATCTTGGTGTCTGTGAACTGATGCCGGCTGCCGATGCTCAGTACTACGGCTTCAAGTACGTCAACGGTCACCCAGGCAACACTGCAATTGACATGCCGACCGTTGCCGCATTTGGCGCGCTTGCCGACATGAATACTGGCTACCCTGTGTTGCTTAGTGAACTCACCGTTGCCACGGCCATGCGAACGGCCGCAACGTCGTTGATGGCAGCACGAGCATTGGCTCGCCCAGATTCGCGCCGCATGGCTCTCATCGGAAACGGCTCACAATCCGAATTCCAGGCCATTGCCTTCCACAAGCATCTTGGTATCAATGAAATTGTTGCTTACGATCTTGACCCAGAAGCGACTGCCAAATTGATTCGCAACCTTTCGATTTACCCTGAACTCAAGATCACGGCTGCAGCGTCAGTTGCCGATGCGGTGCGTGGCGCAGACATCATCACGACGATCACTGCCGACAAGGCCGCCGCAACGGTTATTACTCCGGAGATGATTGAGCCAGGCATGCATTTGAATGCTGTAGGTGGCGACTGCCCTGGCAAGACTGAACTCCATGCTGACATCGTTCGTGACGCCCGAGTATTTATCGAATTCGAGCCACAAACTCGCATCGAAGGCGAAATCCAGCAGATGCCTGCGGACTCCCCTGTCGTTGATTTGTGGCGAGTTCTCGCCGGCACTGCCGAAGGACGCCAGTCCGCAGAGCAAGTGACTCTCTTCGATTCAGTTGGCTTCGCCATTGAAGATTTTTCCACGTTGAAGTACATCTACACCGAAGCCATCAAACGCAACATCGGCGTTGACATCGAATTAGTGCCCACTCCTGAAGATCCAAAGGATCTCTTCGGCCACACACGTGGTGGTCGACCAGCCATGCGTCGCGTCGTTTAATTAATAAACGTCATCAGCAAAGCAAGTGCGCACGACAGCATCACCATAAAGGCAATCGGCAAAACGATTCGAGATAATTTGCCCCCGATGAGATCGCCCATGATGCTGTCGTTTCGAGAAATCGTCAGGATCAGGAAGATCAACGGCACTGCAACAATGCCATTAACTACCGCAGCAAAAATCAATGCCTTCATTGGATCCACACCAATAAACGTCATCAATAGTCCAACGAGGGTCGACGCAACAAGGACACCATAGAAACCGCGGGCTTCGCGGGCTTTCTTTTCCAGACCTCCCGGCCAACGGAAAGCTTCGCTGACTGCATACGAAGCCGATCCCGCCAATACGGGAATACCAAGCATTCCCATTCCGATAACACCAATCGCGAAAATGACCTTCGCAATTTCACCTGAATGAGGGAAGCTCTTCACCAATGGCTCAAGAGCAGCTGCAGCATCAGAAGCCGTAGCAATATTCGTAACTCCATTTGCATGAAGCACGGTCGCGGTGGTCAACATCATGAACCAACTGCCGAGCTGAGAAATAATCATGCCCGCAGCATTATCTTGACGGATCTCTTTCATTGTTCGCCGAACACCGTGTTCTACGTCAGCGAGCTCGCGCTCCTCTGCTTCTTCGGCAGCCTGCCAAAAAAACATGTACGGACTAATTGTTGTTCCAAGAATGCCGACAATGACGTACCAGTACTCTCTGGTGTTCTGAATCTGAGGCACGATCGTTGCACGCAGGATTTCAGACCATGGCTCAGTAACAATGAGCGCCGTAGCCACGTAGGCCAACAAAGCAAGGGACAGCAACTTCAAGAACTTTGCATACTTGTGATAACCGATAAAGATTTCGAGAAGTAATACCCCGCCCGTAAACAACGCAGGCGTTAACAACACCGGCGCGGGCACAATTAGCTGAATTGCTGATCCAACTGCCGCAATGTCTGCACCAATGTTGATGGTGTTCGCGACGACAACAAGTCCAACTGCGGAATAGAGAACTTTCTTTGAATAGTTATCGGCTGTAACCCGAGCTAGCCCGTGACCAGTGACAGAACCAATACGAGCACATGCCTCTTGGACCGCAATCATCAGCGGCAAGCACAGTGAGAGCGTCCATAGTTGACCGTAGCCAAACGCTGCACCTGCTTGTGAATAGGTGGCGATGCCTGACGGATCATCATCGGCAGCACCTGTAATCAACCCTGGGCCAAGTACGCGCATCCATTTAGGATGAAACTTCTTGCGCGCTTCAAAAGTGCGCGGGGATCGCGTTTTCATTTGGTTCAACTGTAGGACATGTGCAAGTGATTCACACCCAAATGCAAGCGCACAATGAACAACGCGCCCACCGATCACATGGTTCGATGAGCGCGTTGTCGTCGTTTAGTTAGTTACCTGGTACCAGAGCCAGGATTCGAGCAGGGCTGCCCGATCCATCAACCAGCGGAAGAACACCGATGAAAACCAGTGCGCCTGTTGCTGGAAGGCTCTTCAAGTTGGTTAGGTTTTCGATGTGCCAGACGTTGCGAGGCAAAGTCACGTGGGCGTGGACTGGGAAGTCCGCATCCGCACCGCGATCGATACCAAGTGTGTCTAGACCGATACCTGCAACCTTGCGAGTTTCGACCAAGTAGGTAGCTGCCTCGGCGCCAAAGCCTGGGAAGTGAAGACCATCGGGACCAGCGCCGTATTTTTCTGGCTGTGTCTCGTAATAGTCTTCCCAACCCGTGCGAAGGAGCACGACTGAGCCTTCAGGGATTGCGCCGTTCTTTTCTTCCCATGCAAGCACGGTGGAAAGTTCAAGCACTGCATCACCATTGCCATTGATGTCTGCCGAAGCATCGATCATGACAGCTGGGCTGATGAGTGACTGCAACGGAAGATCCGTCACAGCCGCACTTCCCTCAACAAAGTGGTTTGGTGCATCTACGTGAGTGCCGCTGTGTTCAAAGAAATGAACGAGGCGGGCGAAGTAACCATCATGCTTGACAGTTACAGCCACATCGGCCGATGGAGCCGGAGCGCCTGGCCACATGATCGTGTCTGGACCCAAAGGAAGGGTCAAGTCAACGACCGTGTAGTTACCCCAAGGACTAGGCATCAACCTCGACCAAACCTTCGTCTGCATTGAGGCGCTCGCCCATCTTGCGTGCAAACTTCGGTGCTGCAAGAACGAACACTGTTGTGCTGACAAGAACTACCAATACTGCATATACGTAACCGCGTGCTGGTGCACCATGAGCTGGCAATGGCCAGACGTTACGGTAAATGACGTATACGAGGATGGCAAGACCGATTACAGGAACAACGATTTCGCGCATTGGAGCATGCTTCTTGCCCTTAAGGAACAGGAAGTTGATTGCGCCAAAGGTCGTCAATGCGTAAGCAACGAGAATCAGAACAGTACCGATTGTTGCGGTTGCAAAGAAGATATCCAGCGATCCCGAGTTGTTCGGGTAAAGACCCTTCCACGCCAACATTGCGAGCAATGCTGCGCCGGATGCCCAGTAAACAGCGGTCGTAGGAACGCCATTCTTTTCTGACACCTTTGAGAAGGTGGTCAGACCCGCATCGCGACCAAGTGCGAACAGAACGCGAGCAGCGCCAACAACAGCTGACAACAAGCAAGCGAAACCTGAGATTGCAGCACCAGCAGTGATGAGTGTGCCGATCCATGAACCAATGAACTCTGTTCCTAGATCACCAAGAAGTGAAGGTGAAGCAACGAACTTTTCTACGCCAGCAGCATCAGTGCCGAAACCAAGAGTTTCGATCCATGTGACGAATACGTAGTAGGTACCAACAAGAAGTGTTGACCAAAGAAGAGCCTTGGGAATGTCCTTGCGAGGAGCGTGTGCTTCTTCACCAAGTGTGATCGCTGCTTCGAAGCCTGCGAATGACAAGAAACCGAATACGACAGCAAGTGCTGCAGCGCTGGTTTCGGTGCCTGGTGTGAGCGAGAAGCCATCGAAGTTGACGGTCTGGCCAGCAGGAGCATTACCCGAAGCGATCTTTACAAGAATGACAATTGCGGTAACGAGGATGAGAACAACGGTTCCACCTTCGATGTAAAGAAGTGCGCGTGTGCCCTTCTTTACTGGCTGGACTGCAACGAAAACGCCGATCGCCAAAGCGACAAGACCGAAGCCGAAGGCAGCAGGATCAATTTCACCATTCCAGAAACCAAGTTCCTGAAGTGTTGCAACAACGAAACGACCGGTCACGTTGAAGCAGAAACCAATGAAGAAGATGTATGCAGCTAGAAGCGATACACCGGCAACGACGCCAGCACGTGGGCCAACAGTCTTACCGACAAGGCCGTACAACGAACCTGAGTGGTTGAAGCGCTGTGTCAGGCGAATGAATCCGTAGCTCACAAACAGGACGCCAACGAACGAGGCGAGGAATGCAAGTGGAACTGCACGACCAACGATCGAGGCAGGACCCTGCGGGTTAATGTTGGCAGCCATTGAAGGCGCCATGAGAGCAATCGAAAGTCCGATGACTTCGAGAATGCCCAAGCTCTTTGAGAGCTTCTTTGTCTCACTCATCTAGTTATCTCCTAGTGTTTTCCTGCATACCTCGTATGGCTTCAGGAACGTTTCGTCCGATTATTGCGGTATGAATGCGTGATTGCATGCAAAAAGTTCGCATTTGGAGGTAACAGCTCACTAAAAATTTGATTTCCACCAATTTTCATGGGTTTTTTACAGAATTTGCACAAAAATGCCCTATCGCGCCACGCCGTGACTATCACGTTATATTCAGAGGAAATCGCTCAAAGGAGTCACTATGTCTGATTTTCAGCTTTCCAAAGACACACACGTTTGGTCGTTTGATTCGGCTGCTCGACCCAGTATCACGGTGGATCCTGGCGCGGTAATCGACATCGAAACTTGGGATTGTTTCACAGGACAGGTAACTAGCGAGAGCGACACTGTTGCGAGTTTGGACCTTTCACGCGTTAACAGTGCAACCGGACCAATCGCCGTCAACGGCGCAGAGCCAGGTGACACGTTGGCAGTTACCCTGCTCGACATTCAGCCCGGTCCGATTGGCGCAGGAATGATCATACCTGAGTGGGGTCAACTCATCGATCAAGTCACAGCACCGCAAACTCGAATCTTTAACGTCAAAGATGGCATCATCACCATGAATGATCGCGTCCAGTTCCCTACTCGCCCAATGTTCGGCGTTATCGGCGTAGCCCCGGAGTCGGGCGACATTTCAACATTCTTGGCTGGACGTCACGGTGGCAATCTCGATGACCGCATGAACGGCATCGGCGCAACGGTTCACATGCCGGTCTTTCAAAGTGGTGCCATGTTGTCAATTGGAGACATGCATGCATCAATGGGCGACGGCGAAATTTCTGGCACAGGTGTAGAGATCGGCGGCACCGGACGAATCAAGGTCGAGATCATCAAGAACCGCGCAGCTAGCTGGCCTGTTACGGAAACTGCGACACATTGGTACACCCACGGTGCTATCGAAGAAGGCGGCACACTGAACGAAGCACTCAAGATTGCTTGCGAAGAAGCCGCCAAGCTTCTCGTGGATCAATGGGGCTTCACAATCGAAGACGCATTCATCTTCTTATCTGTGGCAGGTGACGCGGGAATTGCTCAGTCCACTCATCCGTGCCCAGGCAGCGTTATTGCGCGTATGGGCGTTCCGAAGATCAGTGCTTGCCCATCACCGTTCAAGTCGTAATTGCTCTATTCACTTTGAATTCACTTGTTTTTGCTTAGATGAACTAAGCAAAAACCAACTTGAGGAGTTGCCATGTCAAGCAAGAAAGCTTCTGTGCTTTTTGTCTGTGTCCATAATGCTGGACGTTCACAAATGGCAGCTGGTTACCTGCAGCAACTTGCGGGCGATCGTGTTGAGGTGTTGTCTGCCGGAACCGCGCCTGGAAATGCAGTCAACCCATCTGCGATTGCCGTCATGGCCGAAGAAGGCATTGACCTATCAACAGCCACTCCAAAGGTTTTGACTGATGAAGCAGTGAAGGCGTCCGATTACGTCATCACTATGGGTTGCGGAGATACGTGCCCGTTTTTCCCTGGAAAAACATATTTAGATTGGGTTCTCGAGGATCCTGCCGGTCAAGGCGTGGATTCGGTACGTCCAATTCGCGACAAGATTCGTGAGCTCGTCGAAAACCTCATCGCGGAAATCGACGAGAAGTTCTAATTCCTATCGACCAGTGTGCGGCATGATCGCATTCACTGGAATGTGACCGAAGCGCCCCTTTTGATAATCCTCCATTGCCTGGATGATTTCCTCTTTGGTATTCATAACGAACGGTCCGTACTGAATAACTTGTTCACGAATCGGTGCGCCACCAATCAAGAACACTTCAAGATTTGGCATGTGCGAATCTTGCGCCAAGTCGGCTTGCAAAACGACTGAGTCGCCTTCGACCAATACAGCCATCTGACCGGTGTGGATTGGATGCCCGTCGGCACCTACGCTTCCACGACCTGCAAGTACATACGCGAGTGAATTGAAATCCGAACGCCAAGGAATTTCAGCGCGCGCACCTGGCGCAACGGTTACGTGGGTAATGGTGATTGGCGTGTGGGAAATGCCCGGCCCCTTGTAGTCGCCAACATTTCCAGCGAGCACACGAATCAAGGCGCCGCCATCAGCCGTCGACACCATGGCAGAATCTTGACCCTGCAAGTCTTGGTAGGCAGGTTCAATACGCTTCTTGGCTTTGGGCAAGTTAATCCACAGCTGGACACCGTGGAATAGGCCACCGGACATCACGAGATCTTCTGGTGGTGTTTCGATATGCAAGATGCCATCGCCAGCTGTCATGTACTGCGTGCCGCCTTCAAGAATTTTTCCGCCGCCACCGTGCGAATCTTGATGAAGGAACTGGCCATCCATCAAGTAGGTGAATGTTTCA
>CANFIL010000025.1 GCA_947447095.1 Actinomycetota bacterium
ACTTTCGCCACAATACAATCTTTGGATTTTTGGGATCTTGGCTGTCTGTGCGCTTAATCCCTCACAACGTTTTGCAACAAAAGTGAAGTTGTTTTTCGTCAGCGCATTTGCCGGTCAAATTCTTTATCCCTTCGCCTACGTCTCGTACCAAGAAGGCGAGGTTCTTCCAACGATTGTTCAAACAATTCGTATCGTGGCACTGATCTCACTCACCTGGATCTCTTGGAAAGAAATTTCAGATGTTGCTAAGCGTCAGGATCAGATCCAGCAAGAAGCTTCTGTAGTCGCGTAACAGCACGTTCCCACGTCCAATGGTCGAGAACCCATTCACGCCCTGCGGCTCCCATGCGGTCGGCCAATTCACTATCCCCCAGCACCTGAAGAATTCGCTCAGCGACTTCGTCGCAGTTGGCTCCATCAACCACAAAACCCGTAGTACCTTGCACAACGGCATCTGGCGCCCCACCCGAGTTACCGGCAATCACTGGCAAACCCGTGGCAGATGCTTCAAGAAAGACAATCCCTAACCCTTCCACATCCCAGCCCGCGTTTCTCGTGCGACAAGGCATGGCGAACAGATCACCAACGGCGTACCACGTTGGTAATTCTGCATACGGAACTTTTCCAGCGAACGTGACATGGTTGAAAAGTCCTAATTTATTTACTAGCCCAGAAAGTTGTGATTCGTAGCTTCCGCCGCCAACGATGAGCAAATGTGCATCAGGCATTGCTTTGACAATCCTTGACATTGACTCAATGAGAACGTCTTGACCCTTTCGTTCCATCAAACGAGAAACGCATACGATGACCTTTTTGTCCACCAGTCCATGCGCTTCCCGAAAAGACGCGGAAAGGATCTTGTTCCGTGGATGAAAGACTTCAGGATCGACTGCTGGCGCAAGCTGACGCAAAGAAAGCCGTGCGGATTCCGAAAGAACTGCACCGATCTTTTCCTTTGTATAGCTTCCTAAATATGTAAGAACGTCCACACGGTTACCAATAGCTCTGAGCAACTGACGAGTCACTGGAGTCAGTGCCCATCCTGCTTCGTGTCCATGAGTAATTCCGATAATTCGCGTCACGCCAAGAGAGCGAAGATACGTAGACATCAATCCCAACGGAGCTGCCGCGCCAAAAACCACACGAGTAGCCCCCGTTTCCACGACGATTTGTCGAGCCAATTTGCGGGTAGGCGAGCTCGGCAAAAGCGTGTTCGTCTTGGCTCGAACAACTCTGAAATCTAAGGACGCATCAAAATCGTGCGCGCCGGGATAGTCCGATGCAAGCACTGTGATGGTGGCGGGATCGAAACGTTTAACCAGTTCGAAAATGAAGGTTTGGATTCCACCGTCGCGCGGCGGAAAGTCATTGGTTATGACAAGGGTGTGCGGCACCAATGACGTCTGGGACATACCCCAATCTTGCCCTACTACCTATCACGCTGTGGCTTCGTTGCGACTTTCAGCACCGGAACGAGGTACAAGTCGTAGCGGCGCAGTCAATTTCGCCTGCGCGAGTATTGCGAAAACATCTTGATGTTCGGCAACATTCACATCAGTTGGCCCAAGCAACATTGTGACAACACAGTCCGAACATGCAATGTCCTTCATCACGCAGCCAGCACAATCTAGGATCATGATCAGTTCCCTTCGTCGGTTGTTACCAAACTAATGACGACCTCAGACATTTTGCGAACACTGAAAAAGCCTTTGTCTGCAGTTCGTTATAAGGTCCATTTATGAGTCAAACGAGCCCGCACCTAGCGCTCACTTTTGACGATGTGCTTGCCCATCAACAGGAACTGCTCATCAACACGACATTTGTAGTCGTGGACCTAGAAACCACTGGCGGTCGAACTTCCGATTCGGGAATTACTGAAATTGGCGCGGTCAAGGTGTGTGGCGGTCACATCATTGGCGAATTCCAGACGTTTGTAAATCCTGGAATGCCGATTCCTGCTTTTATCTCAGTCCTGACAGGAATTACAGATCAACATGTGGCAGCAGCGCCGAATACCGCAGCCGCAGTCGCTGCATTTCTCGAGTTCGCAGCATTTGGATCGGATAAGACATCCCCAATTTTGGTCGCCCACAATGCTCCGTTTGATGTCGGCTTCTTAAAGGCTGCATGTGTCGCCAACAATTTTTCGTGGCCCAGTCCACGCATCCTAGACACTGTGACATTGGCTCGGCGAGTTCTTCGCAGCGACGAAGTGCGCAATAGAAAATTGGGCACGCTCGCCGAATACTTTAATAGTGAAGTAACGCCTAATCATCGCGCTCTTGATGATGCACGCGCTACGGTTCACGTCCTTCATGGATTAATTGAGCGACTTGGAAACCTTGGTGTCGACACGTTCGAAGCTCTCACCCAGTTCAACGGGAAAGCGACGGAAAAGCGTCGTCGTAAGCGACATCTTGCAGACAACATTTCTACCGGTCCTGGCGTCTATGTCTTTTTCGACACAAACAACAGGCCGCTTTATGTTGGTAAATCCAAAGCCATGCGCAAGCGAGTGATGTCGTACTTCACAGCAGCTGAAACTCGTGGACGCATGAACAGCATGGTCGAACTTGCGCACTCGATTACCGGCATCGAATGCAACACAGATCTTGAGGCATCAATTCGCGAAATTCGAATGATTAATGATCTCAAGCCTCGCTTCAATGTTCGCTCGCGTAACCCCGAACGCACCACGTTCGTTGGACTAACTAACGAACGTTTTCCTCGACTAAGCATTGTTCGCAATCCGGATTTGCACGATTCAGCGCGCGCACTCATTGGCCCCTTTCGGTCTCGCGAATTTGCACAAATCGCTATTGATGCACTGCACGACACACTCCCACTTCGCCAATGCACGCCACGCATTACAACAACGGCACGCGGTCCGGCATGCGCACTCTTGGAGATGGGCAAATGCATCGGACCGTGTCTTGATGGGTCTCGCACAGATGAGTACAACGTCGTTGTCAACGATGCCCGTACCGCGATGCAATTCGATCCGTCACATGTGGTCAATTCACTTAGCGTGAAACTTTCCGGTCTTGCTAGAGCCGAACGCTACGAAGAAGCCTCTGTAGTTCGCGATCGGGTCGAAAGCTTGAGTTCAGGCGTTCATCGCGCTGCGCTCATTCGCACGCTGCAAGAAATTCCCGAACTTGTTGCAGCACGCCCGACGACTTCAGGGGGTTGGGATATCCACGTCATCAGGCATGGTTGGCTGGCTGGCTCAGTTCATGCGCCGTTTGGCAAAGATCCACGAGAGTTACTCGAGGCATGCGTGCAATCGGCAGCAACATATCTTGATGTCGTTCCACTTATTTCAGAAACTGAAATGCTCATCGCTTGGCTTACTTCAGGAAATACCCGCCTAGTGCGCATCAGCGCCGGACATACGTGGCGTATTCCCGTTTCAGCTCGCCCTTACAGCGCAGACATAGCGAAACGTTGGCTCACAGACATCAACACTGTCAGTGCCGACCTGGCTGAACCTGTATCAATCGATTGATAAGCCACAGGTAAAGCTCGAGCAACACGATTCGTAAATGAATCTCCGGGATTACCGAATCGATGATCAGCGCCGACCGCATCAAATGCAACTAATCCGGCCGCCGCATTCAATGCGACTACATCGCGAATTGCAGCATAGTTTCCGTCTGTGCGACCTTCAAGAATTGCTAAAACAACATTTGCATTGAATTGCGCTTCCCCACCTCGAAGTTCTTCGAGTGACGCAGGAATCAATCCAAGTACCGCTGGGTCAAAAGAGATGTGACGAACCGAATCCGTAGTGGCATCCCAGACCTGCGATGTACCGCTTGTTGATAGTTCATCAAGCCCGTCGTCACTTCTGACAACAATCGTTTTGAAGCCTCGATCACATTGCACTTGAGCAAGTACCGGAGCTAGCCGTAAATCAGCGCACCCTAGGAGAGCAGCAGGCGGTTGTCCGGGGTTACACAGCGGGCCCAAAACGTTAAAAATCGTTGGTACGCCTAGTTCTTTACGCACTGGTCCAGCATGTCGAAATCCTGGATGATGAGCCGGGGCGAAACAAAAAGCAATGCCAGCCTCGGCAACACAAGAGGCTACGAGTTCAGGTGGCATCGCAATAGCAACACCGAGCGCTTCGAGAACATCGGCTGTTCCGGCCTTCGATGAAATTGCTCTATTGCCATGCTTCAAAATTGGAACACCCGCGCCAGCAGCAACGAGTGCAGCCATCGTGGAAACATTTACGGTGTGCGCACCATCGCCACCAGTGCCGACAATGTCCAACGCTGGAGCAGAAAGGGAAACCGTGTGTGCATTAGCCAAGATTGCTTTGACCATGCCTTCGATTTCAGTTGCAGTTTCGCTCTTTACACGAAGACCCATGGCATAAGCAGCGATCTGAGCATCGGTAGCGGTTCCCGACATAATCTGGTTCATCGCCCAAAAAGTTTGTTCACTTGTCAGATCAGTTCGCGCAGAAATATGCCCGAGGATCTCTTTCCAAGAAAACTCCGTCATCGTCATTAACGAACGACTGAAGTGCGAGCTTCCAACAGCTCTACGGCCGCTTTGACCAAAGCACGAGGATCAATCGGGTGCGCAACAACGGCGTCGGCTCCCGACCATGTGGCAAGCCAGGCGTCAGCCGCACGGCCAACAATGAGTAGCACCGGTGCGCAATTAAAAATCTCGTCCTTGAGCTGACGGGCTACACCCATGCCACCTGCAGGAACAGCTTCGCCATCAAGAATGATCAGATCGAATGGCTTGGAATCAACCGCAGTGATGACTGCTGGCTCCGTGGCACACTCGAAAATGTCCACGTCACTGATGTTCTCGGCGGGCTTACGTCCTAAAGACGTACGAATTGAGGCACGAACGGCCTGATCGTCGCTGTAGACCAATACTTTGAGCACACGGTTGGAGTTTTCCACGGCTCTAGGTTAGCCGAAAATGTGGCTCAAATGAGCATCGGGATGGGTCCAACGAACGTGGCCGTTATGTAAGTCACACTCGGGGCCATAAACCCCCTACCGACGGGCTTTTCCCTGCATATAACCGCTAAACTCGGGGATGTGACGACGACAAATGCAGTAAGAGTTCCCACCCAGGCAGAGCGCCCAAATATGGTGTCCGTAGGCACCATCGTTTGGCTATCTAGCGAACTGATGTTTTTCGCGGCTTTGTTCGCAATGTACTTCACCCTTCGCTCAGTAAACCCTGGCGTTTGGGCAGAACAAACTGAAAAGCTCAACATTCCATTCGCAAGCGTTAATACCACCGTGCTGGTTCTCTCATCAGTAACGTGCCAACTTGGTGTTTTCGCTGCAGAACGTGGCGATGTCAAGACGTTGCGTAAGTGGTTCATCATCACATTCCTAATGGGCGCATTCTTCATCGGCGGACAGGTCGCTGAGTACAGCAAGCTCGTTTCCGAAGGACTGACTTTGTCATCGGATGCCTATGGCACAGCGTTCTACCTCACCACCGGCTTCCACGGACTACACGTAACTGGCGGTTTGATTGCCTTCTTGTACGTCATTGGGCGCACCTATGCGGGCAAAAACTTCACACACAGCAAGGCAACTTCAGCAATCGTCGTGTCGTACTACTGGCACTTCGTGGACGTCGTATGGATCGCCTTGTTCGCAACGATTTACCTCATCAAATAAGAACTTCTCCTTTACCTACTAAGAACGGATAACACGTCAGTGGCCATCAGTCGTAGACATCCAGCAGCGCTTTTCGCTGTTCTGTTCGTCGCACTCGGAACTACCGGAGCTGCATACGCTGCAGTAAGCACCGGAACGGCTCCACAAGCGGCAGCTACCTCGTCAACTCAGGTTGATGAAGGCAAGCAACTCTTCCTCGAAGGCTGTTCATCGTGCCATGGCGTTGCGGCGCAGGGCTCCAGTGATGGACCCTCGCTCATTGGCGTAGGTGCGGCAGCAGTTGACTTCCAAGTCGGCTCAGGTCGTATGCCACTTGCCGGACCAGCCATCCAAGCAGTAGATAAGCCACCGGTTTACACCGAAGAAGAAATCGCATCGCTGGCTGCCTATGTTGCAAGCCTTGGCGCGGGTCCTGCTATCCCTAGCGACGAAATGGTTGACACGTCGAATGCTGACCTCGTTCTTGGTGGCGAACTTTTCCGCACCAACTGCTCGCAGTGTCACAACGTTGCTGGTCGCGGTGGCGCACTTTCCAATGGTCGCTGGGCGCCAAACCTTATGGCTGCTGATCCAAAAGAGATTTACGAAGCCATGATCACTGGACCACAGAACATGCCAGTCTTCAGCGATAAGACCATCACTCCTGAGGAAAAGAAAGACATCATCCGTTACATCGAGGAGCTTCAGAAGTCGGAAAACCCCGGTGGCGCCGACCTTGGTCGTTTTGGTCCAGTAACTGAAGGTGTCTTTATCTTCATCGTTGGTCTTGGAATTTTGATCGTCATTTCCGTATGGATCGGAGCAAAGGCACGATGAACGAGTTGACCTCTAACGAACCTATCGGCAGCAAGGACGGCATTGACGTCGTCAGTGGCCTGCCGGTCTACCCATTGGGGCATCACGAACCACGACGTGCCGACATTGATCCTCGAGCCGCCAAGCGTGCTGAGCGTCAGGTTGCGCTCATGTTTGCGGTCTCAGCGCTTTCCATCGTTGGCGCCATCATTGCCTACATCAAGGTTCCCAACACGACGCTGATTTACGTGCCACCATTTGGTCCAGTAAATGCAAATCACTTGTCTGTGGGTCTACTTTTCGGTCTCGGCATTTTCCTCATCGGCACCGGTGCTATTCACTGGGCTAAGAAGCTCATGCCAGATGTTGAAGTGTCCGAGGAACGCCATACCTATACCTCAAGCCCTGAAGACAAGGCGGCTTTTGGTCAGGTAATTCGCGAAGGTAAGGAAGCTTCAGGCTTTGGCGAATACAAGCTCATCCGCCGCACTCTTCTAGGCGCAATGGCACTATTCCCACTTCCATTGATCGTCTTCCTCCGCGACCTTGGCCCTATGCCAGGAACAAAGTTGCGCGAAACGATCTGGGAAAAAGACGTCGCTCTTGTTACCGACGCGACCTACCGCAAGATTCGTCCAGAGGATATCCCTGTCGGTGGCCTTGTTAACGCGGTACCTGCAAACTTGCTAGCTGTCGAAGAAGAAGAGGGAAACCTCAACCAGCGCGGCAAAGCATCCATCATTCTTGTGCGCATCGATCCAGCAAACATCGTGTCCCAGCAAGGAGAAGGTTGGGACTACCAAGGAATCTTGGCGTACTCGAAGATCTGTACGCACGTAGGTTGCCCAATCTCGCTCTACCAACAACGGACACATCACTTGTTGTGCCCATGTCACCAATCGACATTCGACTTGTCTGACTCGGGCAATGTGGTCTTTGGACCTGCCGCACGTCGTATGCCGCAACTACCGATCACTGTTGACGCAGAGGGTTACCTCGTTGCTCAAAGTGATTTCCATGAACCAATCGGACCTAGCTTCTGGGAGCGCGGATGAGCACCGTAACACCAACAGATACCACTGCTACCTCTGGCGGAGCCGCCAGCTGGGTAGATGATCGCTTGCACGCCTCTGGTGGGCTTAGCAAACTGCTGAAGAAAGTCTTCCCTGACCACTGGTCATTCATGCTTGGCGAAGTAGCGCTTTACAGCTTCATCATTCTGCTTCTCTCGGGCACGTACTTGACCCTTTGGTTCAAGCCATCGATGACTGAAGTGATTTACAACGGCTCATACATGCCGCTCAAGGGAATCAAGATGTCTGAGGCTTACGCTTCCACGCTAGACATCTCTTTTGACGTACGTGCTGGTCTGTTGATGCGTCAGATCCATCACTGGGCAGCACTCTTCTTCCTTGCCGCAATGTCGGTTCACTTGATGCGCGTATTCTTCACAGGCGCATTCCGTAAGCCACGTGAAATGAACTGGGTCATCGGAACTGTGTTGTTGACACTAGGAATCCTCGAAGGTTTCGCAGGTTACTCACTTCCGGATGACTTGTTGTCCGGAACTGGTCTGCGTATTGCTCAGGGCATCATGCAGGCAATTCCACTTGTCGGAACATACCTAGCGATGTTCCTGTTCGGTGGCGAGTTCCCAGGCAACGACTTCATCTCACGCCTGTACTCAGTTCACATTCTCTTGATCCCTGGCATTTTGCTTGCTTTGGTTACCGTCCACCTCATCATGGTGTTCTACCAAAAACACACACAGTTCCCAGGTGCCGGTCGCACCGAGAGCAACGTTGTTGGTTTCCGCCTCTACCCCATCTACATGGCTAAGGCCGGTGGCTTCTTCTTCATCGTTTTCGGAGTCACCACATTAATCTCGGCACTTGTTGCTATCAACCCAATTTGGCTTTACGGACCATACACACCATCACAGGTAACCGCCGGCTCGCAGCCTGACTGGTACATGGGATGGCTCGATGGCGCGGTACGCATCATGCCTAACTGGGAAACGAACGTCCTTGGACACACCATCAGCTGGAACTTGCTCGTTCCTGCGCTCGTAATCCCAGGCATCATGTTCACCTCGATGGGTCTGTACCCATGGATTGAAGCATGGGTATCGGGCGACAAGCGCGAGCACAACCTGCTCGATCGTCCACGCAACGCAGCCACGCGTACGTCACTGGGCGCAATGGCACTGAGCTTCTACATGATGCTCTGGTTCTCTGGCGACAATGACATCATCGCTACTGCTTTCCACCTGTCAATCAACCAGATCACGCTCGCACTTCGTGTCTTGATCTTCGTTGTCCCACCGGTGGTCTTCATCATCACTAAGCGCATCTGTCTTGGCCTACAGCGCAAGGATCGTGAGACCCTACTTCACGGTTACGAGTCTGGTCAGGTTTTGCGCTTGCCTCATGGTGAATTCATCGAAATTCACAAGCCAGTCTCTCTTGAAGAGAAGGCAGTCCTCATGGGCAAGGCTGACATTGCTCCGCTTCCTGCACCACTTGCTATCGATGCAAATGGCGTAGCCAATCCAAAGGCGAAGGCTGGTGCGATCCGCACACGTATGTCGGCATGGTTCTATGCGGACAACGTTGCAGCACCAACGGCGTTGGAATTGGCAGAAGCTGAAGAGCATGCTCTCCACGGCGCAAGCCACGGCGAGATCTCATCGCACTAAGTTCACTAGTAAGAATGCCTCGCTTCGGCGGGGCTTTCTTATTGCCCTATTTCAGTAACGTATGACGTCGTTCAGCGGCAAGCGCTTCAGCAAACTCATCATTGAACGGTGTCAGTTGGCCAACAGCACTAGCGAGTACTTCATCGGCAAGTTGAGGGTTTCGTACCAAGGCAGGCCCATGCATGTATGTGCCGAATACCCGACCGTGATGCACTCCTTCAGGAGACTTACAGTCAGCACCATCGCGACCGTTGCCGATTCCTCGAAGCACGGTGCCAAGCGGCTGAATTCCGCTTCCAACAATTGTTAGACCCTGATGATTTTCAAAGCCTGTGAGCACCGGTTCATCAAGCTGCCCGTTGTACGTGATTACCAATTCGCCGACGCTGCGAGGATCTCGGGTATAAATCGTTTCGGCATCCACAATTCCAAGCCCGTCAATGGGAATACCGCTGGCATTTGGCAGCCGTGAACCAATCAACTGAAACCCCGCACACACGGCAAACACTGTCGCGCCATTGTCAACAGCCGTATTCAAGCCGCCATCCTTGCTCAACATTTCCAGTGCCGCGGTTTGGGGTCCATCTTCCCCACCGCCGAGTAAATAAATGTCACCCGAACGTGGAACTGGTTCGTGTGGCGCGACTTCTATGAGATCCACCTGGATGTCACGAGCGCGGGCACGATACATCAGGACCTCTGCGTTGCCCTGATCCCCATATGTTCCCAATAGATCGTGATAGAGACGCACAATTGTCAGACTCATTGACGACCACCTGCACGTCGCAACCCGAGTTCCTGTGCTGCTAGATCTTGGAATGCGGTGTAGCTGGCGATCGCTTGAACTGGCTTGTCGCTGCTCGATACGGCTTGCGCAAAGGTGTGCGCCACTTCGACGTTGATGCCTTGGACATGCAGTCGGTATGCAGCATCGAGACGTCGCTCACCAGTGCATACGACGCGTTTACCAAGAAGCGGGCTATAGTCAACATCCCACAACCAAGAAGTGTCTAACCCATCAATGCCTCGTGCATTTACTGCCAGGATAACGTCGGTACTCGTTATTGATTCAAGTGCTACGCGCCAGCTTTCTGGATTCTTGGCAAGACGAGTCTCTACAGCGACACCACCCACGTGATAAGTCGATACCCGATCAGGTGCCTGTTCGGTGAGCTCTTGTGCTGTCTCTACTGGAACTACGCCGCCCATCAAACGAGCAGCCTCGATGGCTAAAACGGTGTTACGAGCAGGGCCTGACAGGCGGTGATCTCCTCGCACTTGTGCCAGTTGTGAACCTAATCCGCACGGACACTCATAATCTCCTGTCGCCCACGACAACAGATCTGCGCATGCAGGACATGTTGCAGCGTCAGGATGACGACGTCCGCCGAAAGTTACGCGTAAAACATGGCCAGCATCCCCTGCTGCATACTCAAGAAAAGGATCATCTCTATCGATAACAAGCGTGACATCGTCGCGGGTGAAAGTCTTTCGCCACAGCGCTGCCACCTTACGAACTTCGCCGGTACGGTGCAGTTGATCTCGGGACAGGTTAAGCAGGACGATGACCTTAGGCGCTAGAGCGTTGTACATCTCAGGCAGATATAACTCGTCGCACTCGAGAACCACCAAACGATGAGCTGGCTTTTCCATCAGCGCCGCCGCAATACCAGCTGACATATTTGCGCCAAACGTGCTGGTAGTCACCAATTCATCGGTGCCGTCTGCCAAGATCCTGGCCAAATTGGCAGTAGTTGTGGTCTTGCCATTAGTACCACTGACCAGAATGATGTCTCGGTCTTTAGCTAGTTCCGTTAATGCGCGTGGATACAGCGCTAACAGAGCACGACCGCGAATAGTCTCCCCACGACCTCGGCCACTAAAACGCGAAACCCAGCCAGCAAAATTGCCGGCTGAGCTTGCGATGGTCAGTCGCGGTGACCGCATTAACTAACTTGCGAAATCGCCGCGGTAGTACTCGAACACAAGACCGAATACCGAGAACAACAAGGCAATGAGACCGAGTACGGCTAGCCAGTTTGCAAAGACAAAACCCATGATGAACATGAATGATGAAAAGCCCAGTGCCAGCGGCCAAATTGAATGAGGTGAAAAGAAACCGTAGTCAGTATCAGCATCTTCAATTCGGGCGTTTTCGTTGTCTTCTGGAAGATCACCGACGCGCTTTGATGTGAAGAGAGCGTAGAACGCAATCAGGAATGCCAGGCCGCCTGTCATTGCAATTGCTGTGGTACCAATCGGATCATGCGACATGAAACCGTAAACGGTTGCAATCAGAAAGTAACTGATGCATCCATAAGCAAATAGTCTGCCACCAACCTGCATTAGTGAGCACCTCCTGTAACGTTCGAAACAATTTGCGCGCGAGTGTCCACATCAAGGTTTTCAACCTCTGGATGGTGCAAGTCGAAAGCTGGACGTTCGCTGCGAATACGCGGAATTGATGTGAAGTTGTGACGTGGCGGTGGGCACGATGTTGCCCACTCCAGAGAACATCCCCAACCCCATGGATCGTCTACGCCAACCATTGGCGCGTACTTTGTGGTCTTGTAGACGTTGTAGAAGAATACGAAGCTTGAAGCGCCTAGAACGAAGGATCCGATAGTCGAGACCATGTTCAGCGAAGTGAATCCATCACTGGCCAAGTAGTCCGCGTATCGACGTGGCATACCTTCAACACCGAGCCAGTGCTGAACCAGGAATGTCGTGTGGAAACCAAAGAACACGAGCCAGAAGTGAATCTTGCCAAGTCGTTCGTCAAGCATTTTGCCGGTGAGCTTTGGCCACCAGAAGTAGAAGCCAGCAAACATCGCAAAGACTACGGTTCCAAAGAGTACGTAGTGGAAGTGCGCTACGACGAAGTAGGAATCACTGACGTGGAAGTCAATTGGCGGAGCGGCCAACATGATGCCGGTAAGACCACCAAAAAGGAACGTGGCCAAGAAGCCAATAGTCCAGAGCATTGGTGTCTCAAAGGACACCGAGCCGCCCCACATCGTTCCAATCCAGTTAAAGAACTTCACACCCGTAGGTACCGCAATAAGCATCGTCATGAAACTGAAGAACGGCAGGTTTACTGCACCGGTGACGTACATGTGGTGCGCCCATACTGCCACTGACAAGCCAGCAATTGCGATCGTTGCAAATACGAGGCCCTTGTAACCAAAGATTGGCTTGCGGCTGAAGACCGGAAGGATTTCGGTTGCGATACCAAAGAATGGCAAAGCAAGAATGTAGACCTCGGGGTGACCGAAGAACCAGAATAAGTGCTGCCACAAAATCGCACCACCGTTAGCAGCGTCGTACACGTGCGCACCAAACTTACGGTCTGCTTCGAGCATCAACATTGCAGCGGCAAGGATTGGAAATGCCATCAAAATAAGAACTGATGTCAAGAGCACGTTCCACGTAAACACTGGCATGCGGAACATCGTCATACCTGGCGCACGCATCGTAAAGATGGTCGTAATGAAGTTCACTGCGCCAAGAATTGAAGCCATACCACCCATGGTTAGACCAAGAATCCAGAGATCCGATCCAACGTTTGGTGAGTTCACAACATTCGACAATGGGGCGTAGGCAAACCAACCGAAACTTGCCGATCCACCAGGCGTAAGGAACCCGAACATCACTGTGAGTCCACCGAAGAAATACAACCAGTAACTGATCATGTTCAAACGAGGGAATGCAACGTCAGGCGAACCGATTTGAAGCGGCATCAATGCGTTAGCAAAACCTGCGAATAGTGAGGTTGCAAAGAGGAACAACATCAGTGTTCCGTGCATAGTGAACAGCTGGTTGTACTGCTCATTCGAGACGAACTGCAGACCTGGTTGTGCCAGTTCTGCGCGAATGACAAGCGCCAACCCACCAGCGATGATGAAGAACGCAAACGACGTGACGAGATAGAGATTGCCGATGACTTTATGGTCAGTACTGGTCATCCAACTAGCAAGCTTGCGACCTAGCGGTTGCTTGCGCGAAGGATGCGTCGTGATGGCTGCATCTACGGGCTTATCAGGAAGTGTCATTGTGTCGCTCCTGCTACTTTTTGGCGACCAGTGTCGAGCAAGCCGACCTGTCCGCGTGCCTTAAGTTCTGCGATGTGCGCGTCGTATTCGGAGCGATTTACTACCTTGACGTCAAAGAGCATTCGAGAATGGTCGGCGCCACAAAGTTCAGCGCACTTTCCAACGAATGTTCCGAGCTTGTTTGGTGTGATTTCAAAACTGTTATGACGACCCGGAACAACGTCCATTTTCATAAGGAACGCCGGAATCCAGAACGAGTGAATGACGTCTGGCGAAGTAAGGACGAACTTGACCTTTTCATCAACTGGCAGATACAGCACAGGGCGTGCCGCAGGGGTACCGACGTCGTAGGCACCCTCTTCGGTGTAGTTGAAGCCCCATGACCAGCGCCAACCTTGAACGTTTACCGTGTGGGTTTGAGTTCCCGACAGCTTGGTCAACTCTGACTGATCTTTTGCTGTGAAGTAGAACAACCCAAGAACCATCACCAAAGGAATGATTGTGTAGGCAATTTCAAGCGGCACGTTGTAGCGCGTTTGTGCCGGGAGTGGATCTCCATCGCGACGTCGATAAACAACGATCGCCCAGATCATCAGACCCCACGTCAAAATTCCCACGAGACCAGCAGCAATCCACGAACCCTGCCACAGCGTCAAGATCGTTGGACCTTCTTTGGTGGCTGGAGATGGGAATCCAAAGCGAGTGAGTTTCGAATCATTGGAACAACCAGTCAACAAAACTGGGAGCGCCACGATGGCAATGAGCGCACCGAAACGCGCACGAGTCGATTTCACGAAAAGATCATCCTCTAGGTCGGTCCCACTACTAATCCGTCATCTCAACATGGAGCAAATAACGCCCTAGTACTGGGCTACTTCTACCCTTGAACCTTACCGCAATCCCTATGATTTACGGGCTTTGGAGGGCTCTTAGGA
>CANFIL010000026.1 GCA_947447095.1 Actinomycetota bacterium
CTCAAGCGAATCAGCACGCGCTTGTTCGATCATTTCGGTGAAGCGACCTGAAGCCTTGCGCGTGCTAGATCGTGGTGGAAACATTCCAATCATTCGAATGTAGCCACCCATAGGAATAGCTTTAATTCCATATTCAGTTTCACCACGCACGCGTGACCACACTGTTGGTCCAAAACCAACCATGTATAGCGGTACTCGTACACCAAACTTCTTGGCCGGAAGCATGTGTCCAACTTCGTGTAAAGCAATCGAACCCAAGAGTCCAATAATGAAGATCAGAACACCGATCACACCGAGCACTAGGAGTCACCTATCGAGTTAAGTAATTGCCGACTGTATTGTTCTGCCCACGCATGCGCATTCAAAACCTCGTCAATAGTTAACTCGGAGTCACTGACAAATCCATGTAAAAAGTGATGTTCGACAACTGTGGTCACTAATTCAACTACTCCCAGATACGGAAGGTTTCCTGCCAAGAACTGTTCAACGGCTACCTCGTTGGCCGAGTTGAACACAGCCGGTGCAGTTCCACCAGCTGTGCCTACCTTCTTGGCTAAACCAATTGCCGGGAACGTCACATGATCGACTGGTTCAAATGTCCACGACGTTGAACTTGTCCAATCGCACGGTGTCGTGCTGCCTGCTAAACGATCTGGCCAATTCAGGCCAAGTGCAATTGGCAGATGCATGTCTGGCGGACTTGCTTGAGCAATGGTCGAGCCATCAACGAACTCGACCATTGAATGGATCACTGATTGCGGGTGCACAACTACATCAATCTGATCCATAGGTATATCGAAAAGAAGGTGGGCTTCAATAATTTCAAGACCCTTGTTCATCAAAGTCGATGAATTGACCGTCACAACCGGGCCCATGGACCACGTTGGGTGATTCAGAGCCATCTCGGACGTCACTTGCTCTAGATCAGCACGCGTCTTGCCTCGGAAAGGTCCCCCACTTGCCGTGAGAACCAATTTCTTTACTTCGGCGTGAGTTCCAGAACGCAGAGCTTGCGCTAACGCCGAATGTTCGGAATCAACAGGCACGATTTGTCCAGGCGCTGCGAGCGATGTGACGGCCTTACCGCCGATGACAAGAGATTCTTTATTCGCCAGTGCCAGTGTTGTTCCAGCTTTCAGCGCGGCCACTGTCGGCATGAGACCAACGGCGCCAGTGATGCCGTTCAACACGACATCGCACGCAAGCGCTGCAACTTCAGAAGCTGCTTGGGGTCCGATGTATAACTTTGGCAACGTGTATTCGCCTTGGCTGTAGCCGTTCTTTTTGGCATGAGCGTATAGAGCGAGTTGAAGATCTTGAGCAGAACTTGCATGAGCCAAAGCAACATGCTCGACATTAAATTCGATGACTTGTGCAGCAAGGAGCTCGATGTTGCTTCCACCCGCGGAAAGCCCAACGATTGAAAAGCGCCCAGGATTTGCCCGAATGATGTCCAACGCTTGCGTGCCAATACTCCCGGTGCTTCCGAGAATGATGACGCGGCGCTGAACTGACATCACTGATTAGAGATCAAGACCACTGAGCACCATGATGCGCTCGTGAGTCATGTCTTGCATTGCCCAACGCAGACCTTCTTTACCAACACCGGAAGCCTTCACGCCGCCGTATGGCATCTGGTCGCTACGGAATGTTGGAACGTCGCCAATGATGACACCGCCAACTTCGAGTTCGCGATGTGCGCGGAATGCAGTTTGGATGTTGTGCGTGAAGACACCGGCTTGTAGGCCAAATGGTGAGTCGTTGATGACGTCGAAGCCTTCTTGAGTTGAAGCAACACGATCGATGATCATCACGGGGCCAAATACTTCATTGCATGACACCTTCGCATCGCGCGGCACGTTAGCAAGCACTGTTGGTGCGTAGTAATTTCCTTCGCGAGTTCCACCGGTAAGAATTGTGGCGCCATTGGCAACAGCTTCGTTCACCCATTCTTCGACGCGGATTGCAGCGGCTTCATTAATCATTGGGCCAACGATGGTCTTGTCGTCGTATGGATCTCCATTGACAAGCTTGCTGGCAGCCTCTGCAATCTTTGCGCTCAGTGCGTCATAGATCGAATCGTGAATCAAGATGCGCTGTACCGAGATACATGACTGTCCTGCTTGATAGGTGCCAAAAAGTGTGGTGCGCGTAGCGGCCCAGTTGAGGTCCTCTTCGCTATTCCAGTCTTCAAGGACTAGAGCTGCAGCGTTGCCACCTAGTTCGAGCGTGATGTGCTTGTGCGGAACGGCCTTCTGGATTTCGTAACCGACCTTGTCAGATCCGGTGAATGACACAACTGGCATACGTTCATCAGCAACAAGTGCTGGAGCCATGTCGTTGCTCACAGGAAGGATCGACCACGAACCTTCAGGAAGATTGGCTTCGGCCATGATCTCACCGAGCAACAGCGCGCTCAGCGGAGTTGATGGCGCTGGCTTGATGATGATCGGTGCGCCAACAGCAAGTGCAGGTGCAATCTTGTGAGCCACCAAGTTGATTGGGAAGTTAAAGGGCGAGATGCCAAGAACGACTCCCGTTGGGAAACGACGAATGAGTGCATAGCGGCCGGCGGTAGCAACTTCAGTATCGAGACGCTGTGCCTCGCCTGAAAAACGACGTGCCTCTTCAGCAGCCCAACGGAACACTGACACAGCGCGGGATGCCTCGCTTCGTGCCCAAATAATTGGCTTGCCATTTTCGGCCGTAATGAGTTGTGCGATTTCTTCAGTACGTTCCGCGATGCGGTTTGCAATCAATGTCAATGCATCACTGCGCACTCCAGCGCTGGTTGCTTGAAAAGCCGCACGTGAAGCATGTGCTGCAGCAACTGCCTGCTCCACCTGGTCTGCGGTGGGCACGTAATGCTGCCCCACGAGTGCGCCATCACCTGGATGATGGACGTCGGCAACAACGTCACTTTGAACGGGTTTTCCAGCTAGCCAAAAAGAATGCACATTTGTCATGCCACCTACGCTACGCCCACGTGGCAGTGGGATGAAAATCAGGACTAACATTGCCTTCATGACCGCTGAAAACCTGATTAATGGCATCCCACAAGAACGTCGTCTAGCTACGACTATCCCAGGACCTAAGTCCGTTGAAATGCAGAAGCGCCGCACCTCCGCTGTAAGCAGTGGCGTTGGCATGACTTTGCCGATCTTCATCGAGCGCGCCGGTGGTGGCGTTGTCGTCGACGTTGATGGAAACTCAATGATCGACATGGGTTCCGGCATTGCTGTTACAACTGTTGGTAATGCCGCAACTGAAGTTGCTGCTGCAGTTACTGCTCAGGTTGAGAAGTTCACGCACACATGCTTCATGGTTACCCAATACGAAAGTTACGTTGACGTCTGCGAAGCATTGAACCGCCTCACTCCTGGAGATCACGAGAAGCGTTCAGCATTGTTCAACACCGGCGCTGAGGCCGTTGAGAATGCCGTGAAGATTGCACGTAACTACACCAAGCGTCAGGCCGTCGTTGTTTTCGAGCACGGTTACCACGGTCGCACAAACCTCACCATGGCAATGGCCGGCAAGAATGCGCCTTACAAGCAGGGCTTTGGTCCATTTGCTCCTGAGGTGTACCGAATGCCGCTGTCGTACCCATATCACGATGGACTTTCAGGACCAGAAGCAGCCAAGCGTGCCATCAGCCGCATTGAGAAGGAACTTGGCGCTGGGAACGTAGCAGCAATTGTGATTGAGCCAATTCAAGGTGAAGGTGGCTTCATTGTCCCTGCCGAGGGTTTCCTGCCATCACTTGTGAAGTTTGCTAACGACAATGGCATCGTTTTCGTTGCTGACGAAGTTCAGACTGGCTTCTGCCGCACTGGCAAGTGGTTTGCTAGCGAACACGAAGGCATTGTGCCGGACATGATCACAACCGCAAAGGGTATTGCCGGTGGTTTGCCACTTGCTGCCGTTACGGGTCGCGCCGAAATCATGGATGCAGTTCATGCTGGCGGACTTGGTGGAACATATGGTGGTAACCCAATCGCATGTGCTGCTGCAATGGCTTCGATCAACATCATGGAGCAGCAGGACCTCAACGCCAAGGCAGTTCACATTGAATCAGTCATGCTTCCGCGCCTCGAAAAGATCGCTGCAGACTGCGGTGTAATCGGCAACATTCGTGGCCGTGGTGCAATGATCGCCGTTGAAATCACGAAGCCTGGCACCGACGAGCCTGATGCAGAGATGACAAGCAAGGTTGCCAAGTTGTGTCACAACGAAGGCGTACTAGTACTCACCGCTGGAACATACAGCAACGTATTGCGCTTCCTACCTCCACTTGTTATGCCAGAACATCTTCTTGATGATGCATTGACAATCATCGAACGTGCATTCAAAGAAGCCACTGCATAAGACTCATGAGCCAGACTGAGCATTCAAGTGTGGCTCGAGTGAAGGCCGTATTCGCGGCCCTTGCAATCGAACCTGAGGTGCGCAAGCTTTCAGACTCAGCGCGTACTGCTGTGGATGCTGCGCAAGCATTGGATGTAGAAGTAGGACAAATCGCGTCCTCCATCGTGTTTAGTTATGACCGCGATGGAAGACGCGTTCCTGTTTTAGTTATTACCTCTGGTCGTCACCGCGTAGACACAGATCTGGTGGCATCATCAACCGGAATTGCAAAACTGCATCGTGTTGATGCCGACTTCGTTCGCGAATGGAGCGGATTTGCCATTGGTGGCGTTAGTCCTTTGGGCTGGCTTCACAATGAGGTGATTTCTCAACCACTAACTTTTATCGACACTGCATTGGCTGAATACGGCGAAGTGTGGGCAGCTGCAGGACATACACATGTTGTGTACCGAACAACATTCGATGAGTTAGTACACACCACTGGCGGAACACCACTCCACGTGGCTAACGATTAGTTCCTTGCAAGTCATTACGTTTTAGCGAATCTCTAGAGTGTACGTATGGCGCGAGTAATCATCACTGGAGCAAGCACAGGCGCCATGGCCTGTGCAGCTCGTCTAGCGATCAAAGGCCATGACGTCACAATTCACGAACCTTCTTCAACGTGGGCACCTGACCTGGAACAAATCAGCAATAACGGCTTTGTTTTTGATATCGGGACCAATTTCCTCACTTTGCCCGCGGTCTATCGCGATCTCTTCCTCAAGACTGGAGCGAGTCTTGAGGAATCACTTGAATTAATTGAATTGGACATCGCCTACAGATTCCAGTTCGGTGACGGCACAGTTTTTAGAATGCCAGGCGCTGGCATCGGACGAATTGCCGCTGCACTTGGAAAATCATTCGACACGTCAGCCGATCACCAGTGGAGAAATTTCATGTCCCGAGCTGGATCGATGTGGTCCGTCATGCGCCAACCCATTATTGAATCGAATGTTCGAGGAGTGCAAAGCATTCGGGCACTCCCACAAACATTGCGGAGCATTCGCCAACTCGAATTACATCGAACGCTTCACAGTTTCGCCACTGCATACTTCACAGATCTTCGCCTAGTCCAGATGGCGGAATACTACGCAACGAGAACTGGCGCGGATCCACGAAAGACTCCTGCCACCATGGCGACGTACAGTTTCATCGAACAAAACTTCGGAGTCGTTCACATCAGTGGCGGAATGCGCAAATTGGCTAGTGCACTCTTTGAGCGCTGTGTTCACTTAGGCGTGAAGTTCGAATTCGATTCTGCAGTTTCCCCTTTCGTGACGAATTCACGTGTCGAAGGCGTGCGCACTTCTGTCGGCGCTGTGATATCCAGTGACCTTGTTATCGCGGACGGCACTAAAGCCGATAACAATTCTGAATTCATCTTGTTGCTGTCACTCTCAGGTAAAACGCCAGGCATCGAACACCACAATGTGTGGTTTAACAACTCATCATCAACTGCGACTCAGATCTACGCCTGCGTCCCTGACGACGCGAAAATGAGTCCCGACGATGGAGAAGCATGGTGCATCAAAGTGAGCTCAATGCCATCACCTGTGACCCTTGATCGTGATGGGCTAACCAACCACGCAGGCGATGCATTGGCTGAATACGTATTGGAACAACTTGCTGGTCTTGGATGTGATATTCGCGAACGAATCTTGTGGCAGAAATGCCTCACGCCCACATTCAAGAAAAGCAATACCTCACCCGCAATGAATGGTCGACTTGCTGCTTTCCGGCAAGAAAGTAATGTGACGAAAATAGATGGCCTGTACAACGTGGGTCAGGACACGCATCCAGGTTCGAGCCTGGCCTTTGTTGCTATCGGCGCCAACATTGTTGCCCAACACATTGGCAGTGCTTAAGACTTCAACGAGGCGCGGAATGCGAGACTGCAGTCCAAGCAATAGCCTTGTGGTGTGACCCTTTCTCCATTAGACGCCCACGATCTTCGAGATCGCATCCAGAACTCATTGGATACGTTCGTTTCGCAGCATCGCGGAATCATGGAGTCCGTTTCGCCCGATACTCTCCCACTCGTCGATAGCCTGTCTGCGCTACTTCAAGGAGGAAAGCGACTCCGCGCCGCTTTTGCCTATTGGGGATATCGGGCCACGGGAAAGCCGGATTCAGACGAGGTCGTTCGCGCTTCATCTGCCCTTGAATTTCTACAGGCTTGTGCACTTATTCATGACGATGTTATGGACAACAGCGACATGCGTCGTGGTAAGCCAGCAAGTCACAAACAATTTGAAGAACTACACACGACATCTCACTGGCATGCTGATCCTGCAAAATTTGGCGAGGGCGCTGCGATCCTCATCGGAGACCTCGCTTTGTCGTGGGCAGACGAACTTTTGTTCGCCTCGGGGCTAAACCACAGTGAACTAACCCGCGCCAAAAATGTTTACGACATTATGCGAACTGAATTGATGGCTGGTCAGTACCTCGATTTGCTTGAACAAGCCCGTCGCAATACAACGGAAGCTAATGCTCTCAATGTGATTCGGTACAAGAGCGCAAAGTACACAATCGAACGCCCGCTACACATGGGGGCAGCAATAGCCGATGCACGTCCCGTTCTTATTGACGCGCTTTCGACATATGGCCTGGCACTGGGTGCAGCATTCCAATTACGTGATGATGTCCTCGGCGTTTTTGGTGACGCTGAAGTCACAGGAAAACCAGCGGGAGACGATCTACGCGAGCGCAAGCAGACCGTGCTTGTCGCACGGACTCTGACGTCATTGAACGATGCCGATCGCGCCCGTTTCCAAGAACTATTCAGCCTCGACACAAACACTGATACGGACATCGCCGAGCTCCAGTCCCTCATCACGACGTCTGGCGCGCTAGAGACTGTCGAAGCAACCATCCACGAACAAACCCAAGCTGCACTTGCGGCGATCGCCATAGACCAGTGTGACGATCAGGCGCGTCAGGCACTCACTCAACTGGCGATTCTCGCTACCCAAAGGACGTTCTAGATGAAAACCGTAAACGGTAAGACTGATCACGTCGTAATTGTTGGTGCCGGCCTTGGAGGCTTGTCCGCCGCAATGAGATTGGCGGGCAAGGGACGCAAGGTCACGATTGTGGAACGTGAATCTGTACCTGGTGGTCGTGCTGGTCGCATTAGCGACAATGGCTTTGAATTTGATACGGGTCCTACCGTCTTGACCATGCCGGACCTGATTGAAGATGCGTTCGATTGCCTTGGCGAGACTATGTCGGATTGGCTGACTTTAGAACCAGTCTCGCCGCTCTACCGTGCGTTCTATCAAGACGAAAGTACTTTGAACATCTACAGCGACGCGGACGAAATGTCGACCGAGATTGAACGCGTGATTGGCTCAGATGAGGCACTTGGATACCGCAAGTATGTGGAGTTTGTCTCTGACCTATACAAGTACGAAATGCGCAACTTCATTGACCGAAATATTGATTCGCCGCTGAGTTTGGTTTCTAAGGATCTGGCGAAGCTTGTTGCCCTTGGTGGTTTTCGCAAACTGGCACCAAAAGTTAATCAGTACCTAAAAGATGAGCGCACACAACGCGTCTTTTCATTTCAAGCAATGTATGCGGGCTTGAGTCCGTATGACGCACTCGCAATTTATGCAGTGATTGCTTACATGGACTCGGTTGCTGGTGTGTATTTCCCTAAGGGCGGCATGCATGCACTCCCGCAAGCTATGGCTGCTGCTCTTGAAAAACATGGCGTGACCATCAAATACGACACTGAAGTGACGCGGGTTCGCCGAAACGGAAATCGTGCGTCGGGAATTGAAACCTCGACAGGTGAGTTCATTGCTGCTGATGTTGTCGTTTTGAATCCCGATTTGCCTGTTGCCTATCGCGACCTACTCGGAGTCTCCAAGTGGAGCGTCAATCGATTGAAGTATTCGCCATCGTGCTATCTACTTCTTGCCGGATCAAATGCAACATACGACCACATTGCGCATCACAACATTCACTTTGGACACGATTGGGCAGGTGTCTTTGACGAGCTGATTGACCAGCGCAAGATTATGAGTGACCCAAGCTTGCTCGTAACTAATCCGAGCTACTCAGATCCAGCACTTGCTCCTGACGGCAAGCATGTGTACTACGTGCTTTTCCCAACGCCAAACATGGACGCGGACATCGACTGGAAGTCATTCGAACCGAAGTACCGCGAGCAAGTAATCCAGACTTTAGAAAAGCGCGGCTACCACGGTTTTGGTGATTCCATCGAACTGAGCCACATCACCACACCACTTGATTGGCAAGACCAGGGCATGGAACGCGGGGCGCCGTTTGCTGCTTCTCATACCTTCCTCCAGACGGGCCCTTTCCGCCCACACAACATTTGGGGCGACAACGTCGTTTTCACTGGCTCAGGCACACAGCCTGGTGTCGGTGTTCCCATGGTTTTGGTGTCGGGACGACTCGCTGCTGAGCGAATCCTGGGACCCGATTCGTCGTACCATTCCCGAGCCTTGCGCAAGTAGCCTTGTGTCATGACCAAACCACCTCGCACCACGAGATGGTTTGGCAGCTATGGCTTGCCTGGAGCCCTTGGCACAACATTCATTACCCTCGGATCTTTTGGTGTGGGTTGGTTTCCACTGGCATTTAAGCCGCTGCGCTGGCCATTCTTGGAATATCTACAGACCCAAACTTTGGGACTTGCTTTGTCTCGTTCGTTGGTTGTTGTTGGTGCCGCTCTGCTGTTGCAGGCTTGGCTCATCGTTGGTGTCGACACCCTGCATGACAAAAAACTCAACGAACGCGAGATGTTTTCAATCCTCATGACGTGGATTGCACCGCTGATGTTTGCCGCTCCGCTTTTCAGTCGCGATGTCTATTCCTATTTCATGCAAGGACATATGCAGCTGCAAGGCCATAACCCGTATCTCACCGGTGTGTCAGTAGTTCCGGGTTGGTTTAGTAGTGGCGTTGATCCCATGTGGGCCGAATCCAAGACGCCCTATGGTCCTGCTTTTCTCTTGATCGAGAGAATCGTTGCTTTCTTCTGCGGCCAATCTGCATTTCTATCTGCTTTTGTTTTTCGTACGATCGGCGCACTTTCCGTATTGCTTCTTGCCAAATCAGTTGCAGGTCTGGCACGCAGACACGGCATAGACCCTGCTTCTGCGATGTGGCTAGGCGTGCTGAATCCACTTGTCCTGATGCATTTCATTGCTGGATCACATAACGATTCACTAATGATTGCTCTTATTGCGGCCGCATTCGTGCTGGCGATTGATCAGAAAGTATTCGCGGCCGTAATCCTGACAACTATGGCCATCGCAGTTAAACCAGTTGCGATCGTTGTTCTACCATTCATCGCCATTCAAGCGACCAAGCAGGCAACTCGAAAAGCTCGCTTTACATCCTTTTTCGTAGTTGCACTCATAGCAACTATTGGAATGGTCACTCTTTCGCTCATTGCCCATGTCGGTCCACTGGGATGGATTTCAGCGCTGTCCACGCCAGGAACTGTGCGAAGTTGGCTATCACCGGCGACTGCACTAGGGATTACCGCTGGAACACTTTTTAGCCACATCGGTTTAGGCGATCATGTTGCCAGCACGATTTCACTCTTTCGAATTCTTGGTTTTATCGCGTTGCTTGCAAGTCTGGTTGCACTCGTGCTTCGCCCACAGGGCCGATCTGCAACTCGCGGCGCGGCATATGCACTCGGCGCAGTCATAGTGTTCTCCCCTGCTGTGCAGCCGTGGTATTTGCTGTGGACCATTCCACTGCTTGCTGCCACGGGGCTGAAATCACATCACTTGCGCTGGATTGTCGTGAGCATCTGCGCCTTTACTGTGCATGGAATTGCAAACGCGAGCGCTACTGCCGACACATTCCTGGAGTTTTCGGACGGCTTAGCAATGATCTTGGCGGCCTTCACATTAGGTATTGCCATCTTTGCATCAAAGCGACAACGCGTATTGATTATGGGCGACAGCGAAGCAAAGCCATTACTCCCTGCAACGATTCCCGATCACGTCATCGCAAGCGAGCAACTCGTCTCAACTAACTGACGTCAGTTCCCCAACATGAGGGAATGCTCCCTGCTTACCCAGCACGAGTACAACACCTGGCCACTTTGCTGAGGCAGTTTCAAAAATGTCTGCTAGAACTTCGCAATCAGCTGGTGCATTTTTAACAAATTCTTGCCAACCAGTCCACAAGAATGCAGTGTTGGCCGCTTGGGTAGCCAGTGCATCTTCGAAATTAGAAAGGTCTACGCTACTAAAGCCCAGCGGCTTTACTTGCGTAGCAAATACAGCAAAGAAATCTTCCAAATTCTTAACACCAGAAGTATCGAGAATGACCTGGTGCGCACCTGCCATCGCAATTTCTTGACTCGCAATACCTTCGTCAATGTCGACTTTCCATCGAATCGCGCCGTGCAAATGTCCAGCCTTCAATAAGGCGGCTAACAGACCTGGACGAATACTCATGCCTCAATGCTCCCATACTGACAATTGCTGGCAAGATTGCGGTGTGAGTGAACGCGATTTAGACGCTGCAGGCATTACCGATATCGAGCTTCGTGCATCGTACGAGAAGTGCCGTGAACTCAACGCAGCGCACGGAAAGACGTATTACCTCGCAACGCTGCTTTTACCGCCCGCAAAAAGACCCTATGTGCATGCCTTATATGGCTTTGCGCGATATGCCGATGAAATCGTTGATGATTTAGCGTCTACTTTGACGGATCAAGAAAAAGCATCTGCACTGCAATCATGGGCTGACACATTCTTTGCTGATTTTGACTCTGGGGTTTCGTCGGATCCGATTTGTAAGGCAGTGCTCGACACCGTGCACCGATGGAATATTCCGCGGAAACATTTTGAAGCATTTATCCATTCAATGACCATGGATCTGACCGTCGCTGAATACCAAACATTTGACGACCTCTACGAATACGTTTATGGCTCGGCAGCAGTCATCGGCCTGCAGATGGTCCCCATTCTTGAACCCACAGACGATCGTGCCTACGAACATGCCAAACAGCTCGGCATTGCATTTCAGCTTGCTAACTTCATTCGTGACGTTGGCGAGGATCTAGAACGCGGCCGGGTCTATTTGCCGCTTGATGACCTTGCCCAGTTCGGTGTCACTCGCGCTAACCTTGAGGCTCGAGTTTTAACTCCGGCAATCACTGATGCACTCAAATTCCAAATCAAGCGAGTCAGAGACCTTGAGGAACAGTCACGAGCCGGAATTGCCATGCTCAGTCCAGTAGGTCAACCGTGTATTGAAACCGCGCGAATCCTCTATTGCGGAATCGTGGACGCCGTTGAAGATATTGATTACGACGTTTTTCATAAGCGAGCGAGTGTGTCACTCAGCAAAAGAATTCGCGTTGCTGTGCCGGCTTGGTGGCAAGCTCGCAAGCTGTGGTCCTAGGGCTTGTAGCGCAACATTTTATGAACTTCGGGGCGAGGCGGACCCGCCATTGGAGTTCGTTGAACACCGCGTCGGCCCCAGAAAACCCACAACGACATTGTTAGCAAGATCAATGAAAAGCCAAACATCAAATCTTCCACGGGAGCAAAGCACAATCTGCCATGTCCAATGAACGTGGGCGCTCTGTTCGTTGGTGAGGTCTCACCAATAATCGCGGCCCCGTCATATTGCACAATGCCCAGGCCAGTGAGCACTCCGTTTGAGATCAGCTGAAAGAAAAAGATGATCAAATACGAGTACCAAAAGGCTTTACGCTGCACCAATCGTGTTCGCAGGACGTACATGTCCAACAAGGCAGCTATGACGATCGACATGATGCCGATTTGGGTATAGGTCATGATTCTTCGTCGCCAATCAACCATTGTGGTCGTGAACTTCGAACGCCTTCAAGTGTCAAAATCGCACAGATGGGAATAACGACGAAAAATGCCACTTCATCAAGCGGGACATTCAATACAACGTCAATGTTGGTGATAAATCGTGAATCGAATGTCCAGTGACCCCGGGCGATTGCATAGGCATCCCACAGAACATAGATAACAACGACCGGTAGCACAGACAGGCTTAGGCGAATTACACGACGGTAGACGCGGGTGCGCAAAATGAATTCAAGCCAGCCCGAACCAATGATGCAGCCCAACAGTACGAACATATATGTTGCGTGTTGCATACCCTCTCCTCCACTGGATTTCTGCGGCACCGTGCCTTTAGACACTACCCTGTCAATCGCACCTTAGACTTCTAAGAGTGACCAGTCATCCAGCCGCCGATCCCTACATTGGGCGCTTGCTAGACGGTCGATATCGAGTCGACGATCTTGTTGCTCGTGGCGGGATGGCTACCGTTTACCGAGCTACGGATACGCGTCTGGCTCGTACTGTCGCGGTCAAAATCCTGTCTGGAACTTTCGCAAACGATCCAGATTTCGTTGCCCGCTTCAGTCAAGAGGCACGAGCATCGGCAGCGCTGACTCATCCAAATGTTGTTGCAGTTCATGATCAAGGTGTTGCCGAGGGCTTCCCGTTCCTGGTGATGGAATTCGTCGCAGGTCGAACCATTCGCGACGTTTTACATGACAGCGGTCCGCTCACTAGTGCGCATGCACTCGAGATTATGACCTCAGTTTTAGCGGGCTTGGGCGCGGCACATGCAGCCGGATTTATTCACCGCGACATTAAGCCAGAGAATGTGCTGATTACTGATTCAGGACATGTCAAAGTTACTGACTTTGGTTTGGCTCGCGTCATCGACGACACTCCAGTGAGTGATTCCACAGGAGCGGTTCTGTTGGGAACAATGGCATATTTATCGCCTGAGCAAGTGCAACAGCAATCCCTTGATCAACGTAGTGACGTGTACTCGGCAGGAATTTTATTATTCGAAATGTTGACGGGACGAGTTCCCTTCACTGGCACGTCGCCGCTGGACGTGGCGTACATGCATGTCAATCAGGACGTTCCAGCTCCAAGCTCTTTTCAACCCGATGTCCCACCTGCGGTAGATCATCTAGTTCTTGCAGCAACTCATCGCAATCCCAACGATCGACTTCACAGTGCTGAAGCGTTTCTTGATGGCGTTAATCGCGCTGCACAGGCTGTACCGGCAGTTGAAGCGTTGACAACCGTTATTCCAGTGAATCAAACCTTGGTGCTTGAAGCGCCAACCCGTGGGGCGCACCGCGCTTCGGCTGCCCAACCAGCCCAACCGTCACAAGTAGTGCGACATAGTCATACTCGACGAATCGCTGTGAATAAAAAGCATCGACGTCGACGCGCAGTCGTTATTCTTGCGCTTCTGGCCATTGTTGGGGTTGTGGGCTACAAAGTGACGGGAAGCTATGTAGCTATGCCCCAAGTTGTTGGACTGACAGTCGATGAAGCAAAGGCAAAAGTATCCCAAGTTGGCTTGACGAGCCTGGTGACCAAAGATTTTTCCGAAACGATCCCAAGCGGGACAGTGCTGAGCACTATTCCGGATGCAGGAGTAAAAGCTC
>CANFIL010000027.1 GCA_947447095.1 Actinomycetota bacterium
CACAAACACAATGTCTATTTCCCTTCGTTGTCCTGTCGCACCATCGTCTACAAAGGCATGTTGACCACTGGACAGTTAGAGCCGTTCTTCCCAGACCTTTCAGACGAGCGGTATACCTCTGCAATTGGACTCGTACACTCGCGCTTTTCGACAAATACTTTCCCGTCGTGGCCATTGGCTCATCCATATCGGTTCATTGCACACAATGGAGAAATCAACACTGTTCGCGGAAACCGAAATTGGATGAAGACGCGCGAGTCACAACTTGCATCCGAGTTTCTAGGCGAAGACATTGAACGACTGTTTCCTATTTGCAGTCCAACAGGTAGTGACTCAGCGTCACTCGATGAAGTTCTCGAGCTACTTCACCTCAGTGGTCGTAGTTTGCCTCACGCCGTCTTGATGCTGATCCCGGAAGCATGGGAAAACCATGCATCGATGGATCCACAATTACGCGCGTTTTACCAATTTCACTCCATGCTTACGGAGCCGTGGGACGGCCCAGCAAACGTTTCGTTTACCGACGGAACAGTTATTGGCTCAGTGCTAGATCGAAATGGATTGCGCCCAGGACGTTATTGGGTAACAGATGACGGGCTTGTAGTGCTCGCTTCCGAAGCTGGCGTTCTTGATTTTGCTCCAGAAACCATTGTTCGAAAAGGGCGCCTTCAGCCAGGCCGAATGTTCCTTGTAGATGTCGAGCAAGGTCGCATTGTTGAGGATTCTGAAATTAAGCAAGAGTTGGCTAACGCGGCGCCATATGCACAGTGGCTCGAAGAAGGCGTCGTGCATTTGGACTCATTGCCCGAACGCGAACACATTGTTCACACGCCTGGCTCAGTAGTTCGTCGCCAACAAACATTTGGTTACACGGATGAAGAGCTGAAGATTCTGCTTGCCCCGATGGCGCGTACTGGTGGCGAAGCAATCGGATCAATGGGAACTGACACGCCAATTGCAGTGCTCAGCAATCGACCACGTTTGTTATTTGACTACTTCACGCAGCTGTTTGCTCAAGTAACAAACCCACCGCTCGATGCAATTCGCGAAGAGATCGTGACGTCGTTGTCGGGATCATCAGGGCCTGAAGTGAATCTGCTGACTGCATCTCCAGAGCATTGTCGCCAGCTGACCTTCCCGTTCCCGGTCATTGACAATGATGAATTAGCAAAAATTCTGCACATCAACTACGACGGAAATCTCCCAGATTTGGCGTGTGCCAAGGTGCAAGGCCTGTATCGAGTGGATGGAGGAGGCGATGCGTTAGAAGCACGCCTCGATGAAATTTGTGCAGAAGTATCGCAGGCAGTATCAGCGGGCAAGCGATTTATTGTTTTGTCAGATCGTGATTCAACGTCAGATCTTGCACCAATTCCTTCGCTCTTACTTACCGCGGCGGTACACCACCATTTGATTCGCCAACGTGCTCGCACCAAAGTGGGACTCATTGTTGAGGCTGGAGATGTTCGCGAAGTTCATCATGTGGCGCTTCTCATCGGATTTGGTGCCGCCGCAGTAAATCCATATCTTGCAATGGAATCAGTTGAGAACTTGGTACGTACCGGAGTTGTCGAAGGGATCTCACCTGAAAAGGCGGTTCGCAACTTAGTCAAAGCGTTGGGCAAGGGATTGCTCAAAGTAATGAGCAAGATGGGTATTTCCACATCCGCGTCTTACACAGGAGCGCAGGTTTTTGAAGCGATTGGTATTTCGCAGGAAGTCGTCGATAGATACTTCACGGGAATCTCTTCGCGATTGGGTGGCGTGGGTCTGAATGTGATCGCTGAAGAATGCGCCGCACGACATGCTTTGGCTTACCCACCAACTGGAATCTCACCATCACACCGAACGTTGGCAATTGGTGGCGAATATCAATGGCGACGTGAAGGCGAGCCACATCTGTTTGATCCTGAGACTGTTTTTCGGTTGCAGCATGCAACCCGTACTGGACGCATGGAAGTTTTTCGTGAGTACACCTCGGGAGTGAACGAACAGTCCGAACGATTAATGACGCTGCGTGGGCTCTTTGCCTTTGATTATGAGCGACGTGCATCAATTTCAATTGACGAAGTCGAGCCTGCAAGTGAAATAGTTAAACGATTCTCAACAGGCGCTATGTCTTACGGTTCCATCAGTCAAGAGGCTCACGAAACATTAGCGATTGCAATGAACCGCCTTGGCGCAAAAAGCAATACCGGTGAGGGAGGGGAAGACCCCGAACGTTTTGTTATTGATGCCAATGGTGACTCGCGACGCTCCGCGATTAAGCAAGTAGCGTCGGGCAGATTTGGTGTCACGAGTGAGTACTTAGTCAATGCTGATGACATTCAAATCAAGATGGCACAAGGTGCAAAGCCAGGCGAAGGCGGTCAATTACCTGCCCACAAGGTCTATCCGTGGGTTGCCAAGACTCGACATTCAACTCCTGGCGTTGGGTTGATTTCACCACCTCCACATCACGACATTTATTCAATTGAGGATCTGGCTCAATTAATCCACGACCTAAAGAATGCAAATGACCAGGCACGTATTCATGTAAAACTTGTTTCCGAATTGGGGATTGGCACGGTTGCTGCAGGTGTGGCAAAGGCCCATGCAGACGTCGTACTGATTTCGGGTCATGACGGTGGAACTGGGGCATCGCCATTGACGAGTTTGAAACATGCTGGAGCGCCATGGGAACTTGGACTAGCTGAAGCGCAGCAAACACTTCTCATCAACGGCCTGCGAGATCGCATCGTTGTGCAAGCTGATGGTCAGTTAAAGACTGGGCGTGACGTATTAATTGCAGCGCTACTTGGCGCCGAAGAATTCGGATTTGCAACCGCGCCACTCGTGGTTATGGGATGCGTCATGATGCGTGTTTGTCATCTCGATACATGTCCTGTCGGTGTTGCCACACAAAATCCGGAACTACGATCAAAATTTGCAGGACAAGCCGAACATGTTGTGAATTTCTTTGAGTTCGTTGCACAGGAAGTTCGCGAATTGCTTGCTGAACTTGGCTTCCGAACACTTGCGGAAGCTGTTGGGCACGTTGAACTGCTTAATGTTGATCGAGCCATATCGCATTGGAAGGCATCTGGGCTTGATCTTTCACCAATCCTTTTCCGCCCTGCAATTCCAGCTGGATCGTCGCTGCGCAATACAACAGCACAAGAACATGGCCTGGATGCTGCGCTAGATGTGAAGCTCATCGAGATTTGTCAGCCTGCTCTTACTGCAGGTGAGCCAGTGCGTGCACAATTCGAAATTCGAAACGTGAATCGAACAGTTGGAACAATGTTGGGTTCACGCGTGACGCGCTCATGGGGTGGTCAAGGATTGCCTGAAGGCACGATTGACTTGCTCTTCACGGGCTCCGCAGGGCAATCGTTTGGAGCGTTTGTGCCGTCTGGTGTCACGCTGCGACTCGAAGGCGATGCTAACGATTACGTAGGTAAAGGTCTTTCGGGAGGAACTGTAATAGTTCGTCCTTCGCGACAATCTACGTTTGAGGCAAGCCTCAATATCATCGCGGGCAACGTTATTGGATATGGCGCAACATCGGGACGCGTTTTCTTGTCAGGAAGAGTGGGAGAGCGTTTTGCCGTGCGTAACTCTGGCGCCACTTTGGTCGCGGAAGGTGTTGGCGATCATGGATGTGAATACATGACTGGTGGTCGCGTTGTGATTCTCGGTCCAATCGGACGCAACTTCGCTGCAGGTATGTCTGGCGGAATTGCTTATCTTCTGGACGCTCATCCTGCTTCAATAAATCGCGACATGGTGGAACTAGAAGATCTTGATCAAAAAGATGTTGATTTTTTGGCGGCTACGTTGGAGCAGCACGTCGAGGCTACAGATTCAGCAATGGCTTCTGAACTGCTTGCTCAGTGGCCGGTCTGCGCAGCGCGCTTTACCAAGGTCATGCCCGTTGACTACCGACGCGTTCTTGATGCACAAGCGCGCGCTGCAGACGAAGGTATTGATCCGCTAGAAGCCGTCATGGCATCGGCAAGAGCATAGGGAGACGGCGATGGGTGACCCACAAGGTTTTATGAATCTTTCTCGTGAGCTTCCTGCTCGACGTCCGGTTGATATTCGGATTCAAGACTGGCGTGAAGTGTATGAGGAATTTGGCACTGGTCCAGTTCGTGCGCAAGCAAGCCGATGCATGGACTGCGGTATTCCGTTTTGTCACAACGGTTGTCCGTTGGGAAACCTCATTCCTGAGTGGAACGATTTGGTCTATCACGATGACTGGCGATTGGCAGCTGAGCGTCTGCATGCGACTAACAACTTCCCAGAATTCACGGGGCGTCTGTGTCCAGCCCCATGCGAAGCAGCATGTGTTGTCGGAATTTCTGGTGACGCAGTTGCCATCAAGCAGGTTGAAGTGTCGATTATTGATCGTGCCTGGGACGCGGGTTATGTCCAGCCCATGCCGCCAGATCGCCTCAGTGGAAAAACGGTCGCTGTCATCGGCTCTGGGCCTGCGGGACTTTCAGCAGCACAGCAATTAGCTCGCGCGGGACACACTGTTGCCGTATACGAGCGTGCAGATCGCATTGGCGGCTTGCTTCGTTACGGAATTCCTGAATTCAAAATGGAAAAGCGCCACATTGATCGCCGCTTGATGCAAATGCAGGCCGAAGGCGTGAAGTTCCGCACCGGGATTGAAGTTGGCGTAGACATTTCGGCCGCTGATTTGCGGGCCCGATACGACGCCGTTGTCGTTGCTACCGGCGCTACTGCGTGGCGGGATTTGCCTGTTCCAGGGCGTGAACTTCCTGGTGTCTATCAGGCGATGGAGTATCTCCCAGGTGCTAACCGAGTTCAAATGGGCGATTTTGAGTATCCACCTATTGATGCTTTTGGCAAACACGTCATTGTGATCGGTGGCGGCGATACTGGTGCTGACTGCTTAGGTACTGCGCTTCGTCAAGGAGCTAAGTCGGTAACGCAACTCGAGATCATGCCGCAGCCACCGCAATCGCGTCCGTCGAGTACTCCATGGCCAACGTATCCAATGGTCTATCGCGTGACGAGCGCACACGAAGAAGGCGGCACTCGCGAGTATGCAGTATCAACAACTCGTTTCATTGGTACCGACAAACTTGAAGCCATCGAAATCGTTGAGGTTGAAATGCGTGACGGAAAGTTCGAACACGTTGAAGGAACCCAGCGCGTAATTCCAGCGGACTTGGTTTTCTTGGCTCTGGGCTTCGTGGGAGTTCAGCAGGGTAGCGCTTTGGAGCAGCTCGGAGTCGAAGTGGACAGTCGTGGAAACATTGTTCGCGATGCGCGTTACTCAACCGGAACCGAAGGCGTATTCGTTGCAGGTGATGCAGGTCGTGGACAGTCGCTCATTGTGTGGGCTATTGCTGAAGGACGTTCAGCTGCTGTTCATGTCGATCGCTACTTGACCGGAACATCAACTCTTCCCATCTCAATTGCTCCAACGGCTAAGCAACTTCTTGCATAGTTCTATGAAAGACTTACATTCAACAAACTAGAAGACTGATTCGATAGGAACCCAACTAGTGCGTCGCGCAAAAATCGTTTGTACCCTCGGCCCCGCAACATCTCCTGAAGGCGTCATTAAAGACATGGTGCTAGCCGGAATGAATGTGGCTCGCCTCAACCTTTCACACGGTGAGCACGCTGATCACTCAGCGAATTATGAATTGGTTCGTGCTGCCGCAGATGAAACAGGCCACGGTGTCGCAATTTTGGCAGATTTGCAGGGGCCAAAGATTCGTTTGGCTCGGTTTGCATCCGGCCCAATCGACCTGGCAGTGGGCGATGAATTCACCATCACGATTGATGACGTACCTGGGGATCAGCACATTTGTGGCACCACCTACAAGGGGCTGCCCGGCGACTGCACAGTTGGCGACAAGATCCTTATTGATGACGGCAAGGTTGGACTCGAAGTTATTGGCGTGAGCGACCGTGAAGTAAAGACACGCTGCGTCGAAGCAGGCAAACTCAGCGACAACAAGGGAATCAATCTGCCCGGTGCTGCTGTGAGTGTTCCTGCATTGTCAGAAAAAGACATTGACGATTTACGTTGGGCATTGCGTCAAGGCGTCGACATGGTGGCACTTTCATTTGTGCGATCAGGCGCAGATTTCTTAGATGTACAAAAGATCATGGATGAAGAGGGAATTCGTATTCCTGTCATTGCAAAGGTTGAAAAGCCACAGGCTGTCGAGAATCTGCAGGACATCGTTGACACATTTGACGGCATCATGGTTGCTCGTGGCGACCTTGGTGTGGAACTCCCACTTGAAGAAGTGCCGCTTGTTCAAAAGCGCGCAATTTCATTAGCTCGTGCTGCAGCAAAGCCTGTCATCGTTGCAACGCAAATGCTCGATTCAATGATCACGATGAATCGGCCGACTCGCGCTGAAGCCAGCGATGTGGCAAACGCTGTTCTCGACGGCGCTGACGCGTTGATGCTTAGTGGTGAAACCAGTGTTGGTGTTCACCCAATTCACGTGGTCGAAACCATGGGACGCATCATTGAACACATTGAGTCTGAGGCGCTCGATCAACTTCCTGAATTGGAAGAGCATCACACCGAAACTACTGCGATGGCATTGTGTGGAGCAGCAGTTCGTGTGGCTCAGCAAGTTTCTGCTGTGAGTTTGATTCCGTTTACCGAAACAGGCCGTTCGGCAAATCTTGTGGCCTGCCATCGACCTGGCACGCACATCATGGCCTTCACTACGAATCCACGCGTACGCAATCAACTCTCACTGCTGTGGGGGACCGAAGCGTTCTTGGTAGCTACAGTCACCCACACCGACGACATGGTGCGCCAAGTAGACCGCACTTTGCTCAAGCTTGACCGTTTTCAGCAAAATGACCGACTGGTCTTCATCGCTGGCGTTCCACCTGGCGTGCCTGGAACAACAAACGGAATGCGCGTTCACAAACTCGGTCGTGGCGCCAATAACACCCAATAATGGGGTAACGGCGTTCATGCGCTAGTATTTGGGTAGTTCAAGAAACGCCATCCTTTAACACCAGTCCCGTGAGGCTGGAAAGGAGGGAAAAAGATGACGCACGATTTTGAACCTGCAACGCGCGACACGCGAGTCGTTTTAGACTCCGACGATATTTCCCGCGCATTAACCCGATTAGCTCATGAAGTTGTTGAGCGCACACATGGTGCAACAAATCTGACACTCATGGGTATTCCAACTCGTGGTGCTGATCTTGCGGTGCGACTTGCCGCCAAGATCGAACAAATTCAAGGCCAGCCAGTTCCGGTTGGTGCTCTTGATGTCACGATGTATCGCGATGACCTTCGCCTTCGTCCGGCGCGTGCATTGCAGCCGACGACAATTCCCGCAGACGGGATTGAAGGTCGACTCGTTGTACTCGTTGATGATGTGCTGTTCTCTGGTCGCACCATTCGTTCGGCGCTCGATGCCTTGAGCGAGCATGGTCGCCCCCAAGCGGTACAACTTGCAGTACTAGTTGATCGAGGTCACCGCGAACTTCCGATCCGCGCTGACTACGTTGGCAAAAACCTTCCAACTTCCAAGAGTGAATCCGTCCAAGTTCAACTTGTTGAACGTGATGGAATCGACCAAGTCACGATTGAGCAGGCATGAGCATGAAGCATCTCCTTAGCGCCGCAGACCTCACTCGTGAGGATGCAATTACAGTTCTCGATACCGCTTCACAACTTGCTGCGGCAACTGCACAAGGCGTAGGTAAGTTGCCTCCGCTTCGTGGTCGCACTGTTGTGAACTTGTTCTATGAAGATTCCACCCGCACCCGCACGTCCTTCGAAGCTGCGGCGAAACGTCTTTCGGCTGACGTCATCAACTTTTCCGCCAAAGGCTCGAGCGTGTCCAAGGGCGAAAGTTTGAAAGACACAGCACTCACGCTCGAGGCAATGGGCGCCGATGCCGTAGTCATTCGTCACCACAGCAGTGGCGCGCCTCATCAGCTTGCTAACTCAGGCTGGATCTCTGGTGGAGTTGTGAATGCTGGAGACGGCACGCATGAACATCCAACTCAGGCACTTCTTGATGCGTACACACTGCGCCGCCATCTGCGCGACAACACCGGTGATCTCGCGGGAGTAAAGGTTGCCATCGTTGGCGATGTGCTTCACAGTCGTGTTGCTCGCTCAAATGCGATTTTGCTTCAGACTCTTGGTGCTTCTGTGCGGCTCGTTGGTCCACCAACGCTCTTGCCATTCGGTGTTGAAACCTGGGGATGTGAAGTGTCTTATGACCTTGATTCCTCACTTGACGATGTAGACGCTGTGATGATGCTTCGAGTACAGCGCGAACGTATGAACGCCGCTTACTTCCCATCTGCACACGAGTACAGCAACCGTTATGGCCTGAACTCAGTTCGTGCGGCGCGCATGCCGGATCATGCCATTGTGATGCACCCTGGTCCGATGAATCGCGGAATGGAAATTACAGCCGATGTGGCTGATTCACCTCGATCGGTAATCGTGGAACAAGTTTCGAATGGTGTGAGTGTGCGAATGGCAGTGCTCTACCTGTTGCTCGGTGGAACGGAAGGTACAGCATGACAAGTTACGTCATCACAGGCGGAACGCTTCTTGGGGAAGAGGCAGCGGACCTACTCATTGAAGATGGTGTGATCTCCGCAATCGGATCGGGACTCAAGGGCGATGTTGTCGTTGACGCAAGTGGCTGTGTGATCCTGCCAGGCCTTGTCGATCTCCACACGCACTTGCGCGAACCAGGTCGCGAAGATGCCGAGACAGTTCTCAGTGGCAGTCGCGCAGCAGCAAAGGGCGGCTTCACTTGCGTACACGCGATGGCGAACACCACGCCAGTTGCCGATTCCGCTGGAGTTGTTGAGCAAGTGTGGCGCCTCGGTCAGCAAGCAGGTCTTGTGGAAGTTCGACCTGTTGGTGCGGTAACGATGGGTCTTGGTGGCGAATCGTTGGCCGAACTTGGCGCGATGGCTGATAGTGCAGCACACGTTCGAGTGTTTAGCGATGATGGCAAGTGTGTTTACGATGCAGCGATTATGCGTCGGGCACTCGAATACGTGAAGGCATTCGATGGCGTGATCGCCCAACATGCACAAGAACCACGTTTGACCGAAAACGCTCAAATGAACGAGGGCGTAGTGTCCGGAAAGCTCGGGCTCGCTGGCTGGCCAGCCGTAGCCGAAGAGGCAATCATCGCTCGCGATGTGCTGCTTGCCCAGCATGTTGGTGCGCGCTTGCACGTTTGCCACCTTTCGACTGCAGGCAGTGTGGACATCATTCGTTGGGCCAAAGCTCGCGGAATTAATGTGACCGCAGAAGTCACTCCTCATCACTTGTACTTCACGGATGATGTCGTCGAGTCGTACAACCCGATTTTCAAGGTCAATCCACCGTTGCGCACGGCTGCTGATGTCGAAGCGGTTCGCGCAGGTTTGGCAGATGGAACGATTGACATCGTCGCGACTGACCATGCGCCGCATCCAAGCGAAGACAAAGACTGCGAATGGTCGGCTGCAGCCTTCGGCATGACTGGTTTGGAGAGCGCGCTCAGTATCGTCAATGCGACGATGGTGAAAAGCGGTGCCATGACGTGGGCGCAAGTTGCAGAACGAATGTCGTTTGCACCTGCGCGCATTGGCAAGGTGGAAACCCAAGGGCAGCCATTGACCGTTGGTTCACCTGCCAACATCGTCGTCTTTAATCCCAGCATCGAAGCTGAAGTTGTTCCTGTAAACACTGCAAGTGCAAGTCGTAACACTCCTTATGGCGGTCTCACGTTGCCTGGTCAAGTAGTTGCAACATTCTTCGCTGGCCGCGCAACAGTTCTGGAAGGTGAGTTGGTATGACACAAGCAGTTCTCGTGCTGGAAGACGGCCAAGTGTTTGATGGCGAAGCCTATGGCGCAGTCGGAAAGACTTTTGGCGAAGCAGTTTTTGCAACTGGTATGACGGGTTACCAAGAGACCATCACTGATCCGTCTTACTGTGGTCAAGTCGTCATGCAAACCGCTCCACACATTGGCAATACAGGTTGGAACGACGAAGACGACGAGTCAACACGCATTTGGGTTGCTGGTTACGTCGTGCGCGATCCTGCGCGTCGAGTATCAAACTGGCGCGCTAAGCGCAGCTTGGACGAAGAGCTAGTTGCTCAAGGTGTTGTTGGAATCAGCGGAATTGATACGCGCGCTCTAACTCGACACTTGCGTGAACATGGTGCGATGCGCGTTGGAATTTTCAGTGGTGAAGCAGCCTCTGAACCAGTCGCAACGCTGCTCGATCAGGTGCGTGCAGTACCGGAAATGGAAGGCGCAAGTTTTTCCGAAACGGTGTCGACCAAAGAAGCGTATGTAGTTCCTGCGATCGGGGAGAAGAAGTATCAAGTTGCTGCTCTCGATTTGGGTATCAAGTCAATGACCCCTCATTTGATGGCACAGCGCGGAATTGAAGTGCATGTTGTCCCCGCTACGATCTCTGCAGACGAACTTCTTGAGCGGGGTCGCGATGGCGTCTTCGTGTCGAATGGCCCTGGTGACCCTGCGACTGCCCAACATGCAATCGAACTGGTCAAGGCGACCCTGACTGCCAAGCGTGCATTTTTCGGAATTTGCTTTGGTAATCAGATCTTGGGTCGTGCACTTGGATTTGGAACCTACAAACTTCGTTATGGTCACCGCGGAATTAACCAGCCGGTTATGGACCGCACAACTGGCAAAGTTGAAGTCACTGCTCATAACCATGGCTTTGCGGTCGATGCTCCGATTGATCGGGAATCCGAAACGCCGTTCGGTCGTGTTCGTGTGAGCCATGTGTGCCTAAATGACGACGTGGTTGAAGGACTTGAGTGCCTTGATGTTCCAGCCTTCAGCGTTCAGTATCACCCCGAAGCCGCGGCAGGTCCGCATGATTCGGCTTATCTCTTTGATCGTTTCGTTGAAGTAATGGAGGGCACTCGCTAATGCCACGTCGTACAGACATTAAGTCGGTCATGGTGATCGGCTCGGGACCAATTGTGATTGGTCAGGCGTGCGAGTTTGATTACTCCGGCACCCAGGCTTGCCGAATCTTAAAGGCCGAAGGTTTGCGCGTCATTCTGGTGAATAGCAATCCTGCAACCATCATGACGGATCCAGAATTCGCCGATGCCACATACATTGAGCCAATTACTCCGGAAGTTGTTGCCAGCATTATCGAGCGCGAGCGTCCAGATGCTCTACTTCCTACGCTTGGTGGCCAAACCGCTCTCAACACTGCGATGTCGTTGCATCACAACGGTATCTTGGAAAAGTTCAACGTCGAATTGATCGGCGCCAATGTCGAAGCAATTGAACGTGGCGAAAATCGTGAACAGTTCCGCGCGATCGTAGAAAAGATTGGTGCGGAAAGCGCGCGCTCACACGTGTGCCACACGATGCAAGACTGCCTCGAAGGCGTGAAGGACTTGGGCTACCCAGTTGTCGTTCGCCCATCGTTCACCATGGGTGGTGCAGGCTCAGGTATTGCATACAACGAAGAAGATTTGCATCGCATTGCTGGTGCTGGTTTGCAGGCAAGTCCAACCACAGAAGTTCTTCTCGAAGAATCCATCATCGGGTGGAAAGAATACGAGCTCGAGCTCATGCGCGACCACAAGGACAACGTGGTGGTTGTGTGTTCCATTGAAAACCTCGATCCAATGGGCGTTCACACAGGCGACTCGATCACAGTCGCACCCTCATTGACCTTGACGGACCGTGAATTCCAGCGTTTGCGCGACCTCGGTATTGAAATCATTCGCGAGGTTGGCGTTGATACGGGCGGCTGCAACATTCAGTTTGCAATCAACCCGGACAACGGCCGCATCATCGTGATCGAAATGAATCCACGCGTTTCGCGATCATCTGCACTGGCCAGTAAGGCAACCGGATTCCCAATCGCGAAGATTGCTGCACGCCTCGCAATCGGTTACACGCTCGATGAAATTCCCAATGACATCACGCGCGAAACTCCTGCATCCTTCGAGCCAACACTTGACTATGTGGTCGTGAAAGTTCCTCGCTTTGCTTTTGAAAAATTCCCAGGTGCTGACCAAACGCTGACAACCACCATGAAGTCTGTTGGTGAAGCAATGTCCATCGGTCGAAACTTCACTGAGGCATTGCAAAAGGCATTGCGATCCATTGAACGTAAGGAAGCAGTGTTCAACTGGTCAAATTCTCCAACGGATATCGACATCCCGTCGCTTCTAGCATCGATGAAGATTCCGCACGATGGTCGTTTGAATGAAGTACAACAAGCTCTGTGGGCTGGTGCAACTTTGGAACAGGTCTTCGAAGCTACGAAAATCGATCCGTGGTTCCTTGACCAAATTCAGTTGCTCTGCGAAATTGCTCGCGACATCAAGTCAGCCACTGCTCTTGATCGTGAGGTCATCTTTGGCGCAAAGCGCCATGGTTTCTCGGATGCTCAAATCGCGAGCATCCGCGGATTGAGTGAAGCTGAAGTACGAAGCATTCGTCACACGCTTGATGTTCGCCCGGTCTATAAGACGGTTGATACCTGTGCTGCAGAATTTGCTGCCGCAACTCCGTATCACTATTCGTCCTACGATCGCGAAAATGAAGTCATGCCTCGCGAACGTCCAGCGGTCATTATTTTGGGCTCAGGTCCAAACCGCATCGGCCAAGGCATCGAGTTTGACTATTCGTGCGTTCATGCATCGCTGACGCTTCGCGAGCGTGGCTTCGATACCGTCATGGTGAACTGCAATCCTGAAACGGTGTCTACTGACTATGACACCTCGAGCCGCTTGTATTTTGAGCCTTTGACGCTCGAAGATGTTCTCGAAGTCATTCACGCTGAACAACAAGCCGGTCCAATTCTTGGTGTCATCACGCAACTTGGTGGGCAAACTCCGCTCGGACTTGCCGCTGGCCTTAAGGCTGCAGGCGTGACGCTGCTTGGCACAACTCCTGAAGCCATTGACTTGGCAGAAGAGCGCGGTGCATTCGGCAAGGTACTAGCTGACGCTGGCCTACTTGCTCCGGAGCACGGCATGGCAACCTCATTCGAAGATGCGCAGGCAATCGCCGACCGTATTGGATACCCGGTACTAGTTCGACCGTCATATGTTCTCGGTGGCCGTGGCATGGAAATCGTTTATGACGAAACAATGCTGCGCGATTACCTCACTCGCGCAGCCCAGGTAAATCCTGAGCATCCGGTTCTTGTTGACCGCTTCCTTGATGACGCAATCGAAATTGACGTTGATGCTTTGTTCGATGGCTCGGAGTTGTATCTCGGTGGTGTCATGGAACACATTGAAGAAGCGGGAATTCATTCGGGTGACTCTGCGTGTGCGTTGCCGCCATTCACGTTGAATGCTGATCAGATCGCTGACATCCGCATTGCAACCGAAAAGATTGCACGTGGCGTAGGAGTGCGCGGTTTGCTGAATGTTCAGTACGCACTGGCAGGGGGAACGTTGTATGTGCTTGAGGCAAACCCTCGGGCGTCACGCACTGTTCCCTTCGTATCTAAGGCAACTGGAATGTCACTTGCCAAGGCTG
>CANFIL010000028.1 GCA_947447095.1 Actinomycetota bacterium
GAAACCTAGGATGACTCCGATGTTCAGCCACAGGCCAATCATCTCGAGCCATTCGTTGGTGGTCGTGCCGAGCGGATGCAACCAACCGGCGACAGTTTCAGATGCGAATGCCCCACCGTTCATAAATGGGAAATTGTTTGTGCCTTTATCCACACTCACGTTGTATTGCGCAGCACGATAGAGCAGAAGTGTCCAGATCACGTTAAAGATCATGAAGAGCACAAACCATGCAGCACCCGTATGCGAACCAAAGAAGCGTGATTCGCGCCCTAACGTTTCTGGGTTCTTTCGAATGCGAATGACGGCGAACATGATGATGCCGACAACTACAAGAATCGAGAACAGGTCTTCCAAGAAGCCAACAACAGGTGAGTGACCAATGAGTGGAACAGCAAATTCATTATCGAATAGAGCGCCAAAGGCTTCAAGGATTGTTAACGACAGGACGAGGAATCCCCAGAATGCAAAAACGTGTGCAATGCCTGGAATAGTCCAAGCCAAAAGTTTGCGTTGCCCAATCACCTCGGTTGCTTGAGTCTTAACGCGCTCACCACGATCGCCGGTTCGGTTTGGCGCAGGTTGACCGGAGCGCACAAGCTTGAAGAGGAACAGCAATCGAGTTGCTGCAAGTCCAAGGAGTACCGCTGTGATCAGAAGACCTACGACTAGTCGAAGTGTCATGGAATCGCTCATGGTCGTCATTGTCCGTTCGCGTGAGAAAATGGCTTAAATGCACCCTATCGCAGGGTTTCCCTATTGTTTCGTGGGATTTTGGTGGGCTTGAACACGTTGCAGGTGGCGTACATTTGATAGACAAGCAGTCAGGGAGTCTAAGCGCGTGAAGTTATCAAAGAGTGTCGCTGTTCTAGGTGCATTCATCCTCGGGGCTGCAGTCCTTGGCAGCACTGCTGCTAATGCTGGAACTCAGGCACCTGCGGTTGACGTTTCTGTTTCACTTACCTCGCCGGAACCCTTGTTAACACCGACATCTGACGCATTGGCCGCTGCTCAAGCACACATTGAAAGTCACTCGAGTGCTTGGGGAATCACGCCGTCCCAGCTGAGCGAAGGCAAAGCCAGCTCGGGAATCGCTGGGATGACAACGGTTAGATTCAGCCAGCAACTCAATGGACTAGAAGTTCTTGGTTCGCTCGTTGCCGTCACGGTGGATGACACCGGCAGTCTCCTGAGCTACACAATTAAGACGGGTAACTCACCAGCAACTTTCACGCCGGCCACATCTCAATCTCAAGCGCGTAATCAAGCCCTGCAATCATTTGCAGCCAATCAGCAGGTGAAGGCAAGTGACCTAGAAGTGGTCACATCAACTGTCGCGATCGCAGATCCACATATTGTCGACTTTGTATCAGACGTTTCACACCTTGTATGGGTAGTCAAAGTTCAACAGAAGCGCTCGCCAATTAGTTTCACAACCATTTACCTCGATGCCTCGACGTTGACAACGTTGTATTCAGCCTCAAGTGTGCGAGAAGTAACGTACGATCCGTCACCACTGGTGTGCGATCTGCAACTCATGGATAACTCGTATGCCGCGGTGGGACAGTCCAGATCAATTCTTCATGCAACGGCATCAATTGGTGTTAGTGCACGCAAGGCAACTCGTGTCGAAAAGAAACTTACTGGTCTTTCGGGTTCCCGAGTATGGTTCGTGGCGATGACCAGTTACGCCGGTGGAGTTTCCACTGCCTATCGCTCAGTGACAATTCCTAAGAGTGGAATCGCAACGTATAGTTTGAGCTTTGTCAATGTTCCTTCGACTTCGAAATACTCGCTATTTGTCGGTACTGGTACGTCTCGTCCGATCCAAAGCAAAATGATTCGAATTAAGACAGGCGCCGTCAAGACGCGCGTAACCGGTACTGTGCAAGGCGCTTTTCCGCGGACAGGTACAAAACTGAGTACCGCACTGCTTGCCACCGGCAAAACCGTGTCATTCCTATCACTGACTGGTGACACATTGCCGCTGTGCAACTACAACAATTCCGGCGTCACAAAAACATCGACGAACGCGACAAGTCGAACCGAACGCAGCAATGCTAAGACGTATATTTCGCAAACGCAGCAATACTTTAGTGATGTCACGGGAATCGACATCTTCTCAGAAATGTATCTGGGCAACATCTCACCGAAAATAAATTTTGGAAAAACTCAAAGTTGCGGCACGCGACCAGAGGCAGATTCGGAGTCAGGATATTGCACTCCTCGCGTGAGCGCATTTACCAACACATGCGTTTATTCGAATAGCACCTTGTCCTGTCCTGAATACGGAAACGCATTTTGGACACCATGGGTTTCGACCGACTGCCGCTCGGGATATTGCAGCGCAATCTTTATGGGTCGTGGGTTTGTAGCGGACGATGTCATTGCACATGAACTTGCTCACGGTGTTTCAGGCTATGAAGCATTCAACGCCACCATGTCGAACGATGCTGATTCGTTGAGTGAGGCGTATTCAGATTTCTTCGGAGAAGCGTTTGACCAACTTAACTCTCGGCCTGGTGAAGCAGCCGATCAAGACTGGGGAATGGGCGAGGATGTAACTGGATCTTCGCCAGGACCATTCCGCAGAATGCGTGAGCAGGATCCTGATGGCGTGCCGTTTTATGGTGGTGGATGTTGGCGTGATGACAACGATCCACACGTGAACAATGGCCCTGCCGATCGATTTGCGTGGCTCATCGGTCATGGTGGCAGCAATTCAGACGTCCCCTCGCGATGCTTACCGAATGATGGTGGTCAAACTGCTGGAATGTCTGTCTCTGCAATCGGAACAACACCGACCAATGGGCTCTGTTCTGCTGACGGTGCAGACTGCACTGCAATTAAGAACATGAGCAAACTTGTGTTTTCCGCTTTGCCGAACATCTCAAGCGCTGCCACCTATACCGATTTTGGCCGAGCTATCGTGATGGCGTGCAACACATTGTCAACCCGCAGTGGCTGGGTAGACAACGAGTCACATCCGGAATACTGCACTAGCGTGAACTCAGCGCTTGATGCGACCGGAATTCCGCGCAACTAGTTGTGTAGGTGCTGCATAGCCCAAGCGTAAATTGCAATCGCTCCGGCTGCAGACGCATTCATACTGCGGGTTGAACCGCGCTGCTCAATTCCTAAGATCTGGGTACAGGCCGCGATACCTTCGGGTGACATGCCGGGACCTTCTTGGCCAAAGTACAGAACACACCGCTCAGGCATAGTTGATGACTCAATCCAGCCACAGCCAGGCACGTTATCGATGCCAACAATTGGCGTGTCATTGTCAATCGACCATTGTTTAAAGTCGGCAACTGTTGGGTGATGGAATAAGTGAAGATAGCGATCTGTCACCATCGCTCCGCGACGGTTCCAGCCCTTCTTGCCAACGATGTGAACGCCAGCAACGTTAAACGCATTTGCCGTTCGAACGATTGAGCCAATGTTCAAATCGTGCTGCCAATTTTCAATAGCGACATGCAACGGGCTTCGTTGAGTATCTAAATCGGCAACAATCGCTTCAACGGTCCAGTAACGATATTTGTCTACGACGTTTCGACGATCACCAAGCGCGAGGAGTTCAGGATCAAACTCGTCCCCAGTAGGCCATGGTTGGGGATGTGCATCGACACCAATGACTGGATAAAACTCACCTGGACCCAAATTGCTGCGGTCAGGTGCACCCTCTTCGGAAAACGTCATAACGTCGCTATGAACTAAGCCGAAAGCGTTGCTGCTATAGCGGCAATGTGTGATGGCTCAGAGCCGCAACAAGCAGCAAATGCATTGATACCAATTTTGTGCATGTCTGAAACGAAGGTTGCGTAATCCTCTGGTGAACCCGTGTAAACAAACTCGCCACCAACGAGTTGTGGCAGGCCAGCATTCGAAGTCAAGAGAATGTGAACACCTTCTGGTTTTGCATCCGCCATCTCCTGGGCGATGACGCGCATCTCGTCAGTTCCACGTCCGCAGTTAGCGCCGATAACGCGCACGCCCATGCCGGCGATTTCCTGGATCGCAGTTGCTGGCTTTACGCCCATCATTGTGCGTAAGTTGGTGTCAAAGCTCATCGTTGCAACCACCGGCATACCTGGAGCAACCTCATGTGCCGCTTCAACAACAGCTCGAACTTCGTCAAGGTCACTCATGGTTTCGATCAAGATTGCATCGACGCCACCATCAACAAGGCCACGAATTTGTTCCGAGAAAATCTCTTTTGCGGATTCGAGTGTCAGTGTTCCCATAGGTTCCATGAGTTCGCCTGAAGGACCAACGTCACCAAAGACAAAAAGTGCATGTGGGTTAGCATCGACAACTTCGCGTGCGACTTCGGCAGCAGCTTTGTTCAGTTCGTGTACCCGATCTTCAAGACTGTGCATTGCAAGACGTGGACGTGTTCCACCAAAAGTATTCGTGGTCACAAACTGAGCACCAGCATCGGTGTAGGACTTCAATACCGCAGCAACGCGATCAGGATGCTCAACGTTCCACAATTCAGGTGCGCCGCCATCGGTCAAACCTGCGTTTTGAAGCGCAGTTCCCATGGCGCCATCGCCAACGAGAGTATTTCCTGCATCAAGATATTCGTAAACGTTGGCCATCTTTAATCCTCCGCATTCAGCGAGTCAAGTAATTCATTGAGCTGCTCTTCGTTGAGATTCTCTTCTAGTTCGCGACTGATGCGTTCAGCAATCTCCGAAACACTTCCATCGGCTTGTGTCCATTCCGAGCGATTCCAACCGTTCATGTAGGCGTCCGCGTCAGATGCACCGAGTCTCATGGCGGCTTCGTCAATCGCCTCTTGGAATCGGTTGGCCAGAGCCACCTTAAAGGTGTCCGAGTCGTCACGTGCTACAACCATCGAAGGGATTTCACGCCAGTAAGTAATTTGAAATTCAGCCACGTTGTAATGCTACCTGCGTTTACGCCACGTGCCATGTCCCTTGGCAAATAAATAGACACACGTGCGCAAGGATAGAAACGAGGTGAGATCGAAAAATGTCCCAAGAAGTAAATAGCCAAGCGCCGTTCTGGCATCACACTCATCGCGGAGAGCCGCGCTGGCCCATCAGTCTTGTCGTGTTTACAGTGATCTTTCTTCAGTGGACATTGCCCGCTTCACTTAACGTCTCGAATTCTCGCTTGCTATGCGGGGTCGAAGCATCGGTGCTCCTTGTTGTAAACATTTTGAATCCTTCGCGGATTAGTTCCCATGAGATTTGGCCACGGCGCCTCAATCTCGCCTTGTTGATTCTCATGTCCGGCGCAAATTTGATTTCCATCGGGAATCTCATTAACCAATTACTTAACGCTGGAGTAAGTGACGCCAAAGAGTTACTTGTCACTGGCGGTGCCATTTGGTTGACAAATGTGGTCGTATTTGCGCTGTGGTACTGGGAGTTTGATCGAGGTGGACCAGGTGCACGTGCTGAAGCTCGAGATCACATCCCTGACTTTATGTTCCCGCAAATGAGCGACCCAGATCTAGCGGAACCTCACTGGGCGGCCTCGTTTTTTGACTACCTCTATATGTCGTTCACAAACTCGAGCGCCTTTAGTCCAACCGATGTGCTCCCATTGAGGCGCTGGGCAAAAGGGTTGATGTTGACTCAGTCGCTGACTTCACTTGTCGTTGTTGCACTAGTCATTGCGCGAGCCGTAAACATTTTGCATTAATTCGATCGCTCCTGATTTAGAGTGAAGAACTATGAAGCGCGTATTGATCATTCACGGCTGGGAAAATCGTCGGCAACCCAATCATTGGCAACGTAACCTTGCCGTTGCATTACGTCGAGATGGACACACTGTGGCCTATCCGCAGTTGCCGAACACAGACAACCCGGTACTTGATGAATGGTTGGACGTTGTCGAGAACGAACTGTCAATACTTGACGAAGTTTCAAACGATGAACTCATTGTCTTTGGGCATTCCCTTGGATGTCTCACCTGGCTCAATGCGGTGAAGCGAGGAGCCGTGACATCAGAGGTCAGCCGCGTCATGTTGGTCGCGCCCGCAGATCCGGCGCTATGCGATGGTGCATCAACATTTCAACTCGACCTTCACGATGCGTCGCTAAAGAACGCAGTGCATAAAGCGGCAGATTCCACATTGCTCGTAGCTAGCGATATTGACCCTTGGATTCCACAGGGTGTCGAAGCAACTTTCGCTACCTCGCTTGAACTTCCCTTCGTTGTTATTCCTGGCGCTTCACATTTTGCTGGTGAAGAAGGTTGGGGCCAATGGCAAGGTGTTATTGATTGGGTTACTAACCCCGATGCGGATTTATCGCACAGATAACCGCTATGAAAACTGAAACGACCGCTCTATTACGCGTGCCTGCATTTCGCACGTTGCTAGTCGCGCGCACGATTTCAAATTTCGGTAATGGTTTGAGTCCAATCGCAATTGCTTTTGGTGTTTTGAGTTTGCCAGGCGCGACTCCGAAATCGTTGAGCCTAGTGATGTTCGCACAGATGCTGCCGATTGTTGTATTCATGCTCGTCGGTGGGGTGATTGCTGACCGGTACCCGCGAGCATTGCTCATTGGTTCTGCGGATATGTTGCTCAGTATTTTTGTAGTCGGCAACGGCATCGCCTTAGCAACTCACAATGCAACTGTTCAAACCATGATGATTGTCGGGCTGCTGAGCGGAACTTTGAATGCGGTGTGGTGGCCAGCAATGTCTGGGCTAGTTCCCGAACTCGTAGAAGAAGACCAGCTTCAGTCTGCAAACTCATTTGTTGGCCTTGTCTGTAACTTCGCCAACATCATCGGCACAGTGGCCGGCGGAATCATTGTGGCAACCATTGGAGCGGGTTTAGCAATTTTTGTCGATGGTGTGACGTTCTTTATTGCCGGACTGCTCGTCTTTCAATTACGCAAATTTGGTAGTCGGCGCAAGGTCGATGAGCATTCGCCATCTGTGTTTGACGATCTCGTACACGGATGGCGCGAGTTTGTTTCGCTCAAGTGGGTTGTTGCAGTTGTCGCTGGCTATTCCATCATTGCCATGCTGTTTGAAAGTGCCTTCGCGGTCGTAGGACCCGTCTTGGCTAAAGAAACTCTCGGGGGGCCAAAGCCCTGGTCATGGATTTTGGCATCTTTCTCTGTCGGAATGGTCGTCGGAGTTCTCACCACAGTGAAAGTTCGACCAAAGCGACCATTGCTCATAGGCATTGTCGTGCAATTCGGTATGGTGCTCTGGTTCTTGTCGATGGGTCAGACGGAAAGTGTTCCGTTCATCATGGTGTGCGCATTCTTTTGTGGCTTTGCCATGGACTTCTTCATGGTGCTATGGCAAACCGCAATGCAAGCGAACGTTCCACGCGAATCGATCTCAAGAGTTGCATCATATGACGCATTCGGCTCGCTTTTCTTTGCGCCGCTCGGCCTGGTTGTGGCAGGACCTATCGTTTCTCGATTTGGAACTCAGCCAACTTTCACCGCATTTGCCGTAGTCATGGCAATTGTGGTCGTTGCAATGCTCTCGGTGCGCGAAGTCCGTAACCTAACAGGCCAGCAGGCCTAGCAAGCCTTAGTGGTTCGCCGCTCCACCTCTGTGGGCTTCGAACCACTCAAGTCCAAGCTTTCGAATTTGTCCATCAGATAGCGCCGATAGATCTGCATTCAATTCGGCAAGAACCTTGCCTGCCAGTTGGCTGTTGTGTGACTTTACATGTTCGTGAAAAGTCACCATTGTGTTTGACTTTCCAGTTCCATGACCCATCAAAAGGACTTCTCGAGCGTCAGCCACTGCCTCAGCAATTTCCGTGAAGTACGCAGGGTCTGACTTTGATGACTCGTGTCCACCATGATGTTGAGCTTCACGAACATGACGATTTTCTAACTCAGTCTTTGTTATGACAAGCGCATCTTTCGTATCGTGCGCGTCAACATCCCAGATTCGGGCTTCATCATGAAGAACAACTACAAGAACGCTGTGATTGGAGATTCGTGGATCGCTCATGAGATCACTTCCTATTCGTTACTTTCAATGTACGCCTGGATGTTGGTGTTGTGAAGACCTCTTGCCGATAAAGACGTAATACTTGTTCCATGATCAAAGTGTGTTTATCTGGAGCAACTGGTTGGACTGGTCAAGCACTTGCCTTGGCACTGCAAGAAAGCAACGAATTCACTCTCGTGAGCGCTGTTGCAAGAAAGAGTGCGGGCAAAGACCTCGGCAACGTATTGACCGGAGCTTGGTGGAATGTTCCGATTTTTGCAACAGTGGACGAGGCACTGGACGGCGTTGAAGTGTTGATTGATTACACATCGCATGATGTTGTAAAGCAACATGTACTCTTGGCTATCTCTCGTGGCGTTCACGGCATCGTAGGAAGCTCTGGGCTGACTGGCGATGACTTTGCTGATATTGATGCAGCTGCTCGAGAAAATAGCGTTGGTGTTGTAGCGGCCGGCAATTTTGCAATTACTGCGGCGATTGCTCAAGCGGCCGCGCTACTTGCTGCAAAGTATTTACCTCGCTGGGAAGTCATTGATTACGCCAGTGCAACTAAGCCAGATGTTCCAAGTGGCACCGCGCGTGAACTGGCTGAGCGACTGAGCGCTGTTCATCGACCTGAATTCGACATTGCGCCTAAAGATATTGCTGGTCCGAAAGAGGCACGCGGAGCAGACATCGATGGCACTCAGGTCCATTCGATCCGACTTCCTGGTTATGTGGTGGCTACCGAGACCGTATTTGGGCTGCCAGATGAGCGCTTGACCATCAAATTCGACGCCGGAAACTCCCCAGATCCTTATGTCAGCGGGACGCTGATCGCTGCGAAAGAGGTCAAGAATCGCGTGGGATTAGTCCGTGGGCTCGACACTTTGCTGCTTGGCTAGGGCAAAAAGAGCCAATATTTCGGGTTGTTGGCCCGAAAAGTGCAAACCTACGCTAACGTAGGTTACGGAACCGTAGGTTACGGAACCGTAACCTGAGAAACGTGCGAGGTCAACGTGAACTCACTGGGTCTGCCCCCGATCATTCAAGGTGGCATGGGTGCTGCGGTTTCGTCTTGGTACCTTGCCCGCACTGTTGCTGCGCAAGGTCAACTCGGCGTCGTTTCCGGTACCGCGCTTGAAACTGTCGTGGCGCGTCGTCTGCAAGATGGCGATGTCGGTGGACACATGCGCGAAGCACTCGCAGCTTTTCCTTATCCAGAAGTTGCTGAAAGCATCATCAATAAGTTCTTCTTGGAAAACGGCCGTGGCGGCAAGCCCTACCGACCAACGCGTAAGAACTCGATCAAGCCTCACAAAGAACACGATCAGCTCGTTGCGGCATCAAACTTCGTAGAAGTTTGGCTTGCAAAGCAGGCTGGTAGCGGCAAGGTCGGAATTAACTTCCTCGAGAAGTTACAGACTGCAACACCTGCTGCACTGTACGGAGCGATGCTTGCTGGCGTCGACGCAATCTTGATGGGCGCAGGGATCCCTCGCGAAATCCCACAGCTCATGACGGACTTCTCGCAAGGTAAGGCAGCTGGCCTTTCAATTGACTCTGAACGTCCATCGGGTGTTGAAGCACCAGTGTTGATGTTTGATCCACAAGAAACGTTCGGTGCATCACCGACCATGCCACGACCAGCATTCCTAGCAATCGTTACGGCAGAAGTTTTGGCTTCATACCTTGCACGAAATGAAGTAACTCGTCCTGATGGTTTCATCGTGGAACATTTCCTTGCAGGTGGCCACAGCGCACCACCTCGCCGACTTCAAGACACCGAAACTGGCTATGGACCTCTTGATGAAGCAAACATCGAAAAGGTCGAAGCAGTTGGCTTGCCGTTCTGGCTGGCTGGTGGGCGAGCAACAACTGCCGCGGTGAAAGAGGCCGTTGAACTCGGCGCCCAAGGTGTACAAGTCGGAACACTTTTTGCATTGTCGAATGAGTCAGGTTTGTTGCCTAAGTACCGCGAACAGATGTTGCAAGCTGCACGCGAAGGAAACCTACGAGTACACACTGACCATCGTGCATCACCGACTGGTTTCCCATTCAAAGTTGTTGAACTTCCAGGAACGATTGGTGACGTTTCGACATACAAGAAGCGCCCGCGACTGTGCGATCTTGGTTACCTGCGTTCAAGCCACATTGATGAAGCCGGAAAGGTTTCGTATCGCTGTGCGGCCGAACCAGATGATGCTTTCGTGAAAAAGGGTGGCGAAGTCGAAGAGTTGGCTGGCCGCATGTGCTTGTGCAACGGCCTGGTTGCAGCAGTGGGCCTTGGTCAAGAACGCCCCGATGGCTATGTTGAAGCTCCGCTGTTAACTCTTGGTGCTACAACCGGCGACATCGAAGCAATGCTTGAGGATTATCCAAATGGATGGTCAGCCGTTGATGTTGTTAATCGTTTACTTGCTGGCGTAACTGCCGCAAAGGCCTAATTCATAAGGGTTTTTCAATTGTAAGGATCCGGCTAACCGGGGTTCGCGAGTCGAAATGCTCGGATAGAATTGAGATTCATACCTTGGGGAAGGGGGGCCACAAGTGCGATTTACCAAAATTTCGGTGCTGTCGGCCTTTGCCCTAGCCATTGGTTCTGCTTTTCCTGCGATTGCGCAAGATGCCCCAAAGCCCATCGTTCCTGATGTCCGCGAACACGGAATCGTTACTCGAGTTCTAGACGGCGACACCGTGTGGCTCAAACTCAGCAACGGAAAAATGCGTCAAGTTCGTTTCATGAGTATCCAGGCGATGGAACATGGCGAGTGCCATGACGCGGAAGTTACCAAGCGTGTATCGGACATGATTCTCGGAAAAGAAATCCGACTCGAGTCCTTTTCAAGTTCGATTAAGAGTCGTGGACGTCTGTATCGCTACTTGTCATACAAGGCCGAAGATGGTGTGTGGCGCGATGTGAGTGCGCAACTTGTTGCCGATGGCCTGGTGTTACCAATGTTGAACCCGGATGAATGGACCTACAACTGGTACTACATGGCGTTCTCTCAGCGTGCAGCCGAACGCGGCATCGGAATGTTCAATACGACGACGTGTGGCGTTGGACCAGATCAAGATATTCCACTTGCACTTTCAGTGAAGTGGGATGCCGATGGTGTCGATACCCACAATGGAAATACTGAGCACATCAAAATCACAAACAATGGTGACAAGAGCATCAACCTCGCGAACTGGTGGGTGCGTGATAGCGGACTGCAGGGACCTAAAGGTCATAGCTTCACATTTCCTAAGAACACAATTGTGAAGCCTGGTGAATCAATCTTTGTTCATCCCGACAAGGGGCGACGCACGAAAACGGACTACTACATGGGCGACCATGGACCGATTTTCGAAAACGTTCTCACTGGCAAAATTTTTATGGGCGATGGCGGCTACCTCTTTGATCCCCAAGGCGACTTACGTGCTTGGCAGCAGTATCCAGTAATCAATGTTGGTGATACCGCGCCTGGCGGCGAAACTGACCCAACAAATCCAGACGGAACACTTAATCCGACAACTGGTTTGCCTTATTCATTCACTGACTTACCAAGCGGCGAAGTTCTTGTCAGTGACGGACTTACAACACTTCGACTTCCGTCGGATTCATTGATCTAAATCAGCACAAAAAAATGTCGGGCGCAAATGCTCCCGACATTTTTCATGAACATCCTTAGTGTGACGAACCACTTTCTTCGAAGCGTTTGCGTGAGGCTTGAATTTCTGCCTCAGCCTCTTCGCGACCGACCCACATCACACCTTCGACAGACTTGCCTGGTTCAAGGTCTTTGTACGTTTCGAAGAAGTGCTGAATTTCAAGACGATCAAACTCTGGGATATCAGTGAGATCCTTCAGGTGAGCCTTGCGTGGATCATGAGCTGGAACGCACATGACCTTGTCATCGCCGCCGGCTTCATCACGCATATGGAACATGCCGATTGCGCGACAGCGGATAAGAACACCTGGGAATGTTGCTTCATCAAGAAGGACCAAGGCATCAAGCGGATCGCCGTCTTGGCCAAGAGTGTCTTCGATGTAGCCATAGTCACTTGGGTAGCGAGTTGCGGTGAACAACATGCGGTCCAAACGTAGACGACCAGTTGCGTGATCGACTTCGTACTTGTTGCGACTGCCGCCAGGAATTTCAACGAGAACGTCAAACTCAAGTGCCATCATTGCCACCTCAATTTAGTTGTGAGTCATATGCTTGAGGTAAGTCTGCCATGTGATGGCACTAGTTAACTAATGCGCAGGAGTGAACGTGGTCCACACTCGCCTGCGAATCACAAGTTTTGTGGCGTGCCTGACACTTTTTGCATCAGGTAGTGCTGGTTTCGTTCATGCAAACGAGATTGCGACGGTTCCAACCCGCCCCCAACCAGGCCCAGTCTTTGCTCCGCTCTTGTCAGCTAATGCGTCGACGGTTCAGGGATTAACAAATAGGAGTAATGCGTTCTGGTCCGAGGGTCGATTAAGTAAGCACGTTTCAGTATTCGTAGTGGATGGAACATCTGGCAAGCCCCTTTTGGACCATCACAGTGATGAGGTGATGACACCAGCCTCGACCATCAAACTTGTCACGGCGGCAGCGGCATTGGACAAGTTGGGCTCGGCAACTCGATTTACTACCAAAGTCACGCAACAAGGCAACACTCTTACAGTGGTCGGCGGCGGCGATCCAACATTGACGTCACGAACTCCAGCAAAGTGGCGCGGAAAACCTGCTGGGGTTGAACGTCCTCACTCGCTTGACGAACTGGCGGCGGCAACGGCGACTGCTCTTCGAGATCCTTCGGCACATTATGTCGTCAATGTTGATACATCATATTTTTCTGGGTCACCACGAGCGAAGTCATGGTCACGTGCCTATGTCGATGCAGGTTATGTCGCACCGGTCACCGGACTCACTGTTGATTTCGGAGTGACGAAGTCCGGATCAGCATTGCGCGACCCAGCGCAGTTTGCAGGTTCATACTTTGCTGCGGCACTTCGTAGACATGGCATTCATGCCACCTTTGGCAAGATCGCGTTATCGAAGGCCGATGCACAAGAAGTTGCACACGTTGATTCAGCGACCATGGCGAATATCGTCGAACGGATGCTAACAACCAGCAACAACACGATGGCAGAATTTTTAGCACATCACGTTGGTCGAGCTGCAGGGGATTCAACTTTCGAAGGATCTGCTAAAGCCGTAACTCAGGTGGTCTCGCAGATGGGAATCAAGAGTGCTGGATTGGTGCTGCATGACGGCAGTGGTTTGAGCCATGATGATAAAGTTTCGGCCCAAACGTTGGTGGATGTTCTGTATCAGGCGCAGCACAGCAAAACGCAAATGTGGCCGATACTTTCTGGGTTACCTATTGCGGGAGTTTCAGGAACCTTGGCGCAGCGCTATACCAAGCGTTCAATCGGCCGCGGATATGTGCAGGCAAAGACAGGCACCTTAGCTGGGGTTGTCTCGTTGACTGGAACTGTCGTGGATCGAAATGGGGATC
>CANFIL010000029.1 GCA_947447095.1 Actinomycetota bacterium
GGATCGCCAAACTGCGAGGCCAATAACACCAGCAGTGGTCGGAATCGCTTGCCGCCGGCCTCAACGAGGTGGCGAGCTGTGATGTCTGCAAGCTCGTAATCACTAGCGATTTCAGTGCGAAGCATGTTTTCAACAGCGGCAAGACCGGTCATCATCTCGATTTCGAGAGATTCCAGTTCAGCAGGAAACAACACAGTCACAACTACTATCTTTCCACGCTTGGCATTATCTACAACTTGTAGAGATGCTTAACGAACGAATACGCCAGCTTTGACAACTGCATCGAGCACAGGCTGCGGAACGATACCCAGCAGCAAGGTCACTGCAGTTGAAATTCCAATAGCGGCAATAGTGAAGTAGCTCGGGATTACAACATCAGCAGTGTTTTCCGTCTCAGGCGTGAAGAACATCAACACAACTACGCGCGCATAGAAGAACGCTGCAATTGCACTTGAGACAACTGCCACGATAACTAGCGCGTTTGCGCCGCCTTCAACACCAGCAGTGAACACTGCAAACTTGCCAGTGAAACCGCTTGTGAGCGGAATGCCAGCAAGGGCAAACAGGAATAAGGCAAAGATTGATGCCACTACTGGCGACTTCTTTCCTAAACCGGCCCATTGTGAAAGATGCGTTGCCTCACCCGTTGAATCGCGAACTAGCGATACCAGAGCAAAGACGCCTAAAGTGGTGAAGCCGTAGGCCAGCAAGTAGAACAAGCTGCTAGAAATACCTGATGGCGTGGTAGCCACAAGTGCGATCAAGATAAATCCGGTGTGAGCCACTGAAGAATAAGCGAGCATGCGCTTGATGTCTGTTTGTGTGACGGCAAGGATCGAACCCACAACCATTGTCAGAATCGCGATAACCCACATCATTGGGCGCCATTCCCAACGCAAGCCACCAAAGGCCACGTAGAACGTGCGGAACAATGCGCCAAAGGCTGCGATCTTTGTTCCGGCACCCATGAAAGCGACCAATGGAGTTGGGGAGCCTTGGTAGACATCAGGTGTCCACTGATGGAACGGCACAGCGCCGACCTTGAACAGCAAGCCCACAGCGATCAGGCCAACACCAGTGAGCAGGATTGGGTCCTGCAGGGTGTCGGTCAACGCAGTGGCAACCGTGCCAAATGTCATTGAGCCAGCAACTGAATAAATCAATGCTGAACCGAACAAGAAGAATGCACTCGAGAACGCACCCAGTACGAAGTACTTAAGCGAGGCTTCCTGCGAGAGCAATCGACGGCGACGAGCCATACCCGCAAGCAGATAAAGCGGCAACGAAAGTACTTCGAGCGCAATAAACATCGTTAACAAGTCGTTTGAGACTGGGAACAACAACATGCCGCTGACTGCAAAAAGGAATAATGGCCAGATTTCAGTCTGCGACCATCCCTGCGCGGTGAACTGACGTTCGTCTTCACTGCCTGGCAGTGTTGATGCGCGTGATGCAAAAGCATCCCCTTGCGGATCAACGGAACGTTCTGCAAAAAGCAGCGCACCAACGAACGCAACGAGAAGCAACGTACCTTGGGTGAACATTCCTGGTCCATCAATTGCAACGGATCCACCGGCTGCGATCTGACGTAAACCTTGGTACTGACCACCGGTCATTGCAGCATCACCATTCAAGATGGCGGTTGCACTTGAAACTAGGTAGACAAACGAGCCCGCGATGCTCACGAACACTAATGGCAACTGCAGTCCTCGGCGATACGTTCGTGGAACGAACGCTTCAATGACTACCGATAGGACACCTGCAGTAAGCATGATGACAATCGGAGCTAGAGCTGCATATTCAAATGACGGCTTCATGATCCGATCCCTTCGGTCAGTGCACCGAAAGCTGGGGTTGGGTCAACCACCGATACATACTTTTGCAAATCGCTAACTGCAGGATTGATGTACTTCAATGCAGCTTGCGGGAAGATACCGAGCGCAATAATCGCAGCCAAAATTGGCACGATTGCGACTAGTTCGCGCTTGTTGATTTCCGAAACGGTTGAATTCACTTCTTCGCTTGGTTCACCCGTTGCAACGCGCTGGTACATCCACAAAATGTAAAACGCCGCAAGCACGATGCCGACTGTCGCAATATTTGCAGCCACTCGATTTTCTGAGAATGTTCCGATCAAAACGAGGAATTCAGATACGAAGGATGACATACCTGGAAGTGCCAAAGATGACAGGCCCGAGATCAGCAAGACGCCAGCAAGTACAGGGGCAACCTTGGAAACTCCGCCGAAATCCGAAATCTTCTTTGACCCACGACGTGAGGCGAGGTAGCCAACCACAAGGAACAACGCACCTGTCGAGAAACCGTGGTTAATCATGTAGAACGATGAACCCGCTAGGCCCTGCGACGAGAACACGAAAATACCAAGCACGATGAAGCCAAAGTGCGACACCGATGAGAATGCAATGAGACGCATCATGTCGGTCTGGCCAATTGCAAGCAAAGCGCCATAGAAAATGCTGATGCAGGCGAGCACGATGATGATCGGAGCGTAGTAATGGCTGGCATCCGGGAAGATCGGAAGCAAGTAACGAATCATTCCGAAGGTACCGACTTTGTCGAGTACACCAACGAGCAGCGTGGAGGTTCCTGGCGTTGCTTCAGCCGCAGCATCAGGCAACCACGTATGGAATGGAACCATTGGAGCCTTCACAGCAAATGCAAAGAAGAATCCGAGGAACAAAGTTTTCTGAGTTCCAGCATCCATGTGCAAGCCGGTCAAAGTTACGAAGTCAAAAGTGCCTTGGCCCAAAGTACGAGCGGACACTACGTAGAGACCAATAAGAGAGGCAAGCATAAAGAGGCCGCCGACGAGCGAGTACAACAAGAACTTCATTGCTGCGTATGAACGCTGCGCGCCACCGAAACGGCCGATCAGGAAGTAGACCGGAAGCAACATGACTTCGAAGAATACGTAGAACAAGAACAAGTCAGTTGCAGCGAACACGCCGATCATGCAGACTTCAAGCGCAAGGATGAGTGCGAAGAAACCCTTGACCGTTCCGCGGCCTGAATTCTCTGCATCCCACCATCCAGCAACGATGATCAATGGAACCAAGATTGTCGCCATTGCAATCAGTAGACCTGCAATGCCATCAATTCCAAGGCTCCATGAAATTCCAAATGCAGGAATCCATTCGTGCTTCTCGACAAATTGAATTGCGCCACTTGAATTGTCTAAGCTCAACGCAAGACGGATGGCGTCAATTGCAGTAACGATGGATACCGCAAGCGCAACTTGCTTGGCCAATGTTTCTTTTGCTGCAGGCAGTAGGAATACCGCAATCGCCCCAACGAGTGGGATCAACATCAATGTAGTTAACTGCATGATTAGAGCCTCACTAAATAGAGAACGAATGCAATCAACGCAGCTCCACCAAGCATGGTGAGTGCGTATGAACGGGCGTAACCGTTCTGCAACTTACGACCGCGAGCAGAGAGCCCGCCGATCAAAGCTGCGAAGCCACCGATGAATCCATCGATGCCCTTGGTGTCAAACCAAACCAAAGCGCGCGTCAGGTGTAGACCAGGACGCATAAAGATAGCTTCGTTAATGGCATCGCCATAAGCGTCGTTGCGTGCAGCACGAGTCAGCAAACTGACTTCAGCCGGTGCAACCACAGGAACCGGACGACGACCATAGGTATTCCAGGCATATGCAACACCAGCAGCAATCACGAGCAATGTTGTTGGCATGAGCCATGCCATACCGCCGGCTTCAGTCGAGGTCGCAAATCCAGTTACTGGCTCAAGCCACGCTTCGATGTCGCCAACGAAGAGCAGAAGCAAACCACCGAATGCTGAACCAACAGCCAAGATGATCATCGGAATGGTCATCGTGCTTGGTGACTCGTGTGGATGAACATCTTTTTCCCAGCGAGCTTCGCCAAAGAATGTCATGGTCATCATGCGGGTCATGTAGAACGCAGTGACGCCAGCGCCAACGAGTGTGCACAGACCGACGAGCGTGTTCTGTTCGAAGGCAACCTTGATGATTTCATCCTTTGACCAGAAACCTGCGAATGGCGGAATACCGATAATCGCCAGGAATCCAAGGCCGAAAGTCACATACGTAATCTTCATTGCACCACGAAGGGCTCCGTAGTGACGCATGTTCACATCATCATTGACGCCGTGCATAACCGAACCGGCTCCGAGGAACAATCCAGCTTTAAACATGCCGTGTGTCAGCAAGTGGAAGATTGCAAAAACATAACCGACTGGGCCAAGGCCCGCGGCAAGAATCATGTAGCCGATCTGGCTCATTGTGGAGCCAGCCAGACCCTTCTTGATGTCATCTTTGGCAGTACCAATGAAAGCACCGAGGAGCAACGTGATTGCGCCGATGACAACAACGGCAGTGCGTGCAGTTTCCGACAAGTCAAAGATTGCATGAGCACGAACGATCAAGTACACACCAGCAGTAACCATGGTCGCCGCGTGAATCAGCGCCGACACAGGCGTCGGGCCTTCCATCGCGTCGAGCAACCACGACTGAAGTGGGAACTGCGCACTCTTACCGCAAGCGGCAAGAAGGAGAGCAAAGCCAATGAGCTTGAGTGATGTGGCATCGCCATTGCCGGCAGCGGCAGAAACACCGCTGAAGGTCACAGTGCCGAACGTAACGAACATCAACATAACGGCCAGAGACAGGCCGACGTCACCAACACGGTTTACGACGAATGCCTTCTTACCCGCAACTGCTGCAGAAGGTTTGTGCTGCCAGAAACTGATCAGCAAGTACGAAGCAAGGCCTACGCCTTCCCAGCCGACATAAAGCAAGAAGTAGTTGTTCGCCAAAACCAAAAGAAGCATCGCTGCAACGAAGAGGTTGAGGTACGCGAAGAACTTACGGCGGTTCTCATCGTGAGCCATGTACCCAATTGAGTAGATATGGATCAAGGTTCCAACACCGGTAATCAGCAACACGAAAGCAATTGATAGCTGATCGATCTGTAAACCAAACGGAACCTGGAATGAACCAACTGCGATCCAATCAAATAAATGTGTTTCGATTGTGCGATCTTCCGCAGAACGGCCGAGCATCGACATGAACGTAGCAACGCCCACGAAGAACGAAGAAGCTGACATCGCGACAGCGAAGTAGTGTCCCCACGCGTTGGTACGACGACCCCCGAGAAGGAGCACGGTTGCGCCAAAAAGCGGCAACCCAATAAGTGCGGCAGTCATATTCCCTCTAGTACTTCAGAAGATTTGCTTCGTCGATAGAAGCAGATCGGCGGGTACGGAAAATGGTCACGATGATGGCAAGGCCAACCACAACTTCGGCGGCCGCAACGACCATGACGAAGAACGCGGCAACTTGTCCATCAAGTGTTCCAGTAGTGCGTGCTGCCGTAGCGAATGCGAGATTCGCAGCGTTCAGCATCATTTCAACGCTCATAAACACGATGATCGCGTTACGGCGAACAACAACACCGAAAGCCCCGATCGTGAACAGAATTCCAGCCAGAATCAGATAATTGTTCGGATTCATGACGTCACTTCCTTTGCAGCTTCGTCTTCATGAGACGTTTCACGGAATTGCTTAGGCAGCGAAGCCTGTGAAGGCGTGCCGTCTGGCAGAAGTGCTGGCGTATCAACCGCGTTGTGGCGAGCCAATACACCTGGGTTTGGAAGCGGAGTGACTTGAGAAGTGAATGTGCGCTCTCGTGAGAGTTCGGCTTGAGTCTTACGTGGCGCCCAACGCTCACGATGAGCAAGCACCATCGCACCGATTACTGCGGTGATGAGAAGAGCAGACGTAACTTCGAAAGCCAAGAGGTAGCGATTGAAAACCAGGTGTGCAATACCTTGGATATTGCCGCCGTAGTCACCATTAGCAACGTCTAGACCGTTGTCGCGCAAGGCGATCGTCGAAGCGACGCCTGACAATAACAATGCGCCAAACGCAAGACCGAAAAGTGTTGCAAGTAGGCGCTGACCCTTCAATGTTTCAAGAAGTGAGTCAGATGAATCCACGCCGACGATCATGAGGACGAAGAGGAACAACATCATGACTGCGCCGGTGTAGACAACGATTTGAGTCGTTGCCAAGAACGGTGCCTGAAGCGTGAAGTACAAAACTGCGAGGTTCACCATTGCAAACGCAACCCACAGAGCGCTATGCACTGCTTTGCGGGAGAGCACCATGCCAAGTGCGCCAACCACAGCGAAAATTGCCGTGATCCAAAAGACTACGGATTCACCGTTCATGCGTCACCTGCACTCTTGATGTTGCCGAGGTAGTAATCGGTTTCCGACGAACCTTCGGCCATTGCATGAGGAGGCTCAAGCATTCCGCCAAGAAGCGGCGCCAAGAGATCTTCCTTGGTGTAGATCAAACTTTCGCGAGTGCGATCTGCAAGTTCGTAATCGTTCGTCATAGTCAACGCACGGGTTGGACACGCTTCAATGCACAAGCCGCACAAAATGCAGCGCAAGTAGTTGATCTGGTAAACGCGACCATAACGCTCACCTGGTGAAAAACGCTCTTCTTCCGTGTTGTCTGCGCCTTCAACCAAGATCGCATCGGCTGGACATGCCCACGCGCACAACTCACAACCAATGCACTTTTCCAAACCATCAGGATGACGGTTCAGCTGGTGACGACCGTGGAAGCGTGGCTTCGGTGGAAACTTATCGCGTTCCTCTGGGTACTGTTCCGTGGTTACTTTCTTGAACATGGAACTAAGCGTGACCCAGAAGCCACGAATAATTTGCGGGACTTCAGCCATTATTGCTCCTCCCCTGCCGACGCTGTCGAGGATGACAACGTCACTGGGATACGACGTGATGCTTGTGGTGTTTGACCTGGCATTGGGGGCACAGGGAAACCACCGGCGAATGGATCGAATTCGGTATCGGCTTCGATAGCTGCGCGCTCGGCCTCGATATCAGCACGCTTTTGTGCGCGGATTTCAAGGAGATACGAGATGCCAACGCCGATGACGACGAGGACACTTGCAGCAATCAACAACGAACGCGTTGGAACTGCTTCATTGCTACGCAACTGACGAGCAGTAGCGACGATCATGATCCATACAAGTGACACTGGAATAAGAACCTTCCAGCCGAACTTCATGAATTGGTCGTAACGCATGCGTGGAAGCGTTCCGCGAAGCCAGATGAATACAAAGAGGAAAGCGAAGATCTTGCCAAAGAACCACAACATCGGCCACCAGCCGGTGTTCGCCTGCGACCACAACGAGATTGGCCATGGTGCACGCCAACCACCAAGGAACAATGTTGTTGCCATTGCTGAAACTGTCACCATGTTGACGTATTCAGCAAGGAAGAACAGTGCGAACTTGAGCGACGAGTATTCAGTGTGGAAACCACCAACGAGTTCGCCTTCGGCTTCTGGCAAGTCAAACGGTGCACGGTTTGTTTCACCAACCATTGCGATTGTGTAAATCACGAATGATGGCAATAGCAAAACGATGTACCAGAGGTGTTCCTGGCCAGCAACGATCTGCGATGTCGACATTGACTGCGCGTACATAAATACTGCAACGAACGACAAGCCCATTGCGATTTCGTAGCTGATCATCTGGGCGCTTGAACGAAGACCACCAAGGAGTGGATAGGTCGAGCCAGATGCCCAACCTGCAAGCACAATGCCGTAAATACCGATTGATGCAATGGCAAGCACGTAAAGAACAGAAACTGGGAAGTCTGTGAGCTGCAATGGTGTCATGTGGCCAAAGATCGAAACTTCTGGTCCAAGTGGAATGACAGCGAACGTGAGGAATGCTGTGGTCGCTGAGATCACGGGAGCGATGCAATATACCGCCATGTGAACACCCTTAGGAATAATTTCTTCCTTAAGAGCAAGCTTCACGCCGTCCATGAGCGACTGCAACAAGCCAAATGGGCCAACGCGGTTTGGACCGATACGCATTTGCATACGACCAACAACACGACGTTCTGCCCAAATAGTCAGCAGGGTCATTAAGACCATGATCGCGAAAATTCCGACGACCTTGATCAAGATCACGCCAATTGGATCCTGGCCGAAAATTCCTAGATCACCTTTTGCTTCTGCGTAGATGTTCATGCCACACCTCCCGAAACGTTGACAACACAACCGCTAGGTAGGTTCAGTGCTGCACCTTCGCTGTTTGATGGAATCCACACGATGCCATCAGCCATGCCCGCGGTTTCGATAACCGGAGCAGTTGCCTTCTTGCCACAGCATTCAACGGTTGCCTGTCCGCCATCAACCAAGTTGAGGCTGCGGGCCGTTGCTGGGCTGACGCGAATAACGGCAACACGCGCAGTTGCTGCCAAGTACGGTTCGCCTTCTTGCAAGGCACCCTTGTCGAGCAAGTGCTTCCATGTTGCAAGCACAGCTTGGCCAGAACCTACGGATGGCTTGTGCGCACCTGCAACGATCTCTGGCTTTGCAGCTGTTGACCAGAAGTCCGATACGCCGAGTTCAACGCCGAATTCACGAGCGAGTTCCTCGAGAACAGCGGCATCGCTGATTGCGCCGGCGGTCGGAATCGAAGCGTTGAATGCACGATCGCGTCCTTCCCAGTTACGGAAAGTTCCGGCCTTCTCAGTAACAACAGCGACTGGAAGAACGACGTCAGCATGTTCAGTGACATCTGTGTGACGTGTTTCCAGCGAAACAACAAACTCTGCATTGTTGATTGCAGCAACGAGGTCACCGTCAACATCTGTTGCAGATACGCCACCAACAAGAAGTCCCTTAACGGCCTTGCCGGCTTCCGCCAACATTGCGCCTGTGTCGCGACCGTTGATTGGAAGGAGGCCTGCATCAACAGCGCCACGATCTCCGGCACGACGTGGAACCCACGCCAAACGAGCGCCGGTTGACGCGGCAAGATCTGCAGCAGCTTTCAAGGCTCCCGGTGACATCGCAGCGCGTTCGCCAACAAGGATGATCGAACCGGCAGCCTTAACGTGATCGGCGGCGCCGGCAATTGCAGCGGCGGCATCGAATGGACCAGCTGCAATGAGCGTGCCCTTCATCTTTGCCAAACCAGCAGTCATGTACGGAGCAACGGAGAACACCTTGGTGCGGTTCGACAGTGCAGCCTTGCGCAAACGCAAGAACACGATTGGCGATTCATCTTCTGGATCAAAATCAACCAAAAGAACAGACGGTGCAACTTCGAGATCACCATAAGTCACATCAACTGGCTTGCCCGCAACGTGATGTGCAAGGAATGCAGTCTCTTCTGCGCTCAAAGCTCGAGCGCGGAAATCAACATCGTTAGTTCCAAGAACTGTGCGAGCGAATGATGCATATGCTTGCGCATCTTCAACAGTTACGCGTCCGCCTGTAAGAACACCGGTTGCAGCACCGGTCTTCTTCAAACCAGCGGCAGCAACACGAAGCGCCTCCGGCCATGATGCTGGAACAAGGTTGCCTTCTTCATTGCGAACTAGCGGTGTCGTCAGACGAGCTTCCGAAAGATAAGGGAATGCAAAGCGACCCTTATCGCAGTTCCACTCTTCGTTAACTTCTGGAGCATCCCATGCAAGACGGCGCATCACTGAGCTGCGACGAACGTCCGTACGCAATGCGCAACCACTTGCACAGTGCTCACATGCACTTGGTGATGACACCAAGTCGAATGGGCGTGAACGGAAACGGTACTTCGCTGAAGTGAGGGCACCAACTGGACAGATCTGAATTGTGTTGCCTGAGAAGTACGAATCAAACGGTTGGTCTTCAGAGGTACCAACCTGCTGCTTGGCACCACGTTCGAGCAATGCAATGAACTGGTCGCCAGCAATCTGCTCTGCGAAACGTGTACAACGAGCACATGAAACACAACGTTCGCGGTCAAGTAGAACTTGAGCACTGACGTTGATTGGCTTCGGGAAAGTGCGCTTGGTGCCGTCGAAACGTGTTTCGCCGCGACCATTTGCCATTGCCTGGTTTTGAAGTGGGCACTCGCCACCCTTGTCGCACACTGGGCAATCAAGTGGGTGGTTGATGAGCAAAAATTCCATCACACCGGCTTGAGCCTGTTCGGCAATTTCGCTGGTGTGCTGAGTCTTAACGACCATTCCATCGGTGACAGGAATGGCACATGCTGGCTGTGGCTTTCCTTGGCCTTCGATTTCAACCAAGCAAGCGCGGCATGCTGCAACTGGATCAAGAAGTGGATGATCACAGAAACGTGGGATTGCAGTGCCAAGCATTTCAGCGACACGAATGATGAGAGTGCCGGCAGGAACTTCTACTGCAACACCATCAACGGTGACGGTAACGGTTTGCGTTGTAACGGTCATCGGGTAGCTCCTGCGAATACCGTGGCTGCAAATGGATCGAATGAATCATTTGCAGGCGTCGATGTTGCTGTAACAAATTCATCGCGGAAGTGCTTAATTGCTGCAGGGAACGGCGTTGCTGCCGCATCACCAAGAGCACAGAATGAACGACCTGCGATCTGCGCACAGAGTTCAACAATCTTGTCGAGGTCAGATTCTTGACCTTCGCCATTTTCCAGACGATGCAGCAAGTCGCTAATCCAATACGTACCTTCACGACATGGTGTGCACTTGCCACATGATTCGTGCTTGTAGAACGCAAGCCAACCTGCAACAGCGCGAACAACTGAGGTGCTGTCATCAAAGACCATCGGCGTACCGGTACCAAGCATGGAACCTGCAGCAGCAATGTCTTCGTAAGTCATCGGAGTATCAAGAAGATCTGGCGTCAGCATTGGAACCGAAGATCCACCTGGCAACCAGAACTTGATTTCGTGACCATCACGAACGCCACCAGCGTGCTCAATGAGCTCGCGAGCTGTGATGCCTAATGGCGCTTCGTAAATGCCAGGATTCTTGACGTGTCCCGAAACTGCGAACAACTTAAAGCCCGGTGACTTTTCGGTACCGAAAGAACGGAACCATTCGACACCGTTATTCACGATGTAAGGAACGTTTGCAATCGTCTCAACATTGTTCACACATGACGGTGATGCGTAGAGGCCAGCAACAGCTGGGAACGGTGGCTTCAAACGCGGCTGACCACGACGACCTTCGAGTGAATCAAGAAGCGCGGTTTCTTCACCACAGATGTAGGCACCAGCACCTGCATGCAAAACGATCTCGAGATCAAAGCCGGAACCCATGATGTTCTTGCCAAGGTATCCAGCGGTATACGCCTCGCGGATTGCAGCGTTGACGCGACGGAATACATGAGGTACTTCGCCACGAAGATAGATGAATGCATGACTGCATCGCATTGCATAAGCGGCAATGATCATGCCTTCGATAAGTGCGTGTGGGTTTGCAAGCATCAATGGGATGTCCTTGCAAGCGCCTGGCTCTGATTCGTCAGCGTTCACGACGAGGTAATGCGGCTTGCCATCGTTCTGAGGAACGAATGACCACTTCATACCGGTTGGGAAGCCTGCGCCTCCACGACCGCGAAGTCCTGAATCCTTGACCAAGGTGATGATGTCATCTGGTTCAGATTGGAATGCCTTCTTGAATGCGGTGTATCCGCCATGACGCATGTAGCCACCGATGGTGAACGAATCTGCTTCGTCCCAGTGTGCTGTCAATACTGGTGTCAGAGTCACTTCTTTACCTCCGGTGCGGACTGGCCGAGTTCCTTTGCGCGCTTCAAACCAGCAAGCATGTACTCGTCAGCATTGCCACCTTCACCAGCAAGACCATCGTCAAAGCCAGCGAGTGTGAGTTCGTTTTCCTTGAAGGTACGAATGCGTGGTCCACGCGTGCTCTTCACTTCTTCACCTCGACGCAACTTGTCGACTGCAGCGATTGCTGATTCAGGCGTCATGTTGTCGAGGAATTCCCAGTTCGCTGTCATGACAGGTGCGTGCGTGCAAGCAGCCTGGCATTCAATGCGCTCGAGTGAGATCTTGCCGTCTTCGGTAACTTCATCGTTGCCAATGCCAAGACGTTCGCACAGTGTTGACCAGATTGTGTCGCCGCCGAGAATTCCGCAGCCTGGGTTGATGCACACACCGATGTGGTACTCGCCAACTGGCTTGCGGTGGTACATCGTGTAGAACGTTGCCACAGCAGCAACATCAGCTGTCGTCAGCGCGAGTTCTTCAGCGCAGAATGCAATGCCATCTGCACTGACGTAACCTTCTTCGCTCTGCACGAGGTGCAAAAGCGGAAGTAGTGCTGATCGTGACTGTGGGTAACGCGAAATAATTTCGCGTGCCTTGTCACGTGTCTGTTCTGAGAATGACATCTATCGATCCACTCCGCCCATAACTGGGTCAATCGATGCGACGGCGGCGATCACGTCGGCGATCTGGCCACCTTCGCACATTGCTGCGGTTGCTTGAAGATTTGTAAATGATGGATCGCGGTAGTGCACGCGGTAAGGACGTGTTCCACCATCAGAAACGATGTGCACACCGAGTTCGCCACGTGGTGATTCAATCGCGCTGTACACCTGGCCAGCTGGAACTTGGAAACCTTCGGTTACCAACTTGAAGTGGTGGATCAACGCTTCCATTGATTCGCCCATGATGTGACGGATGTGTGCCAGTGAGTTGCCCTGACCATCAGAGCCGATTGACAACTGTGATGGCCATGCAATCTTCTTGTCTTCAACCATGACTGGGCCTGGCTGCAAGCGATCGAGGCACTGTTCAACAATGTTGAGTGACTGTTCCATTTCCGCAAGGCGAATCAAGAAACGACCATAAGCATCCGATGTATTTTGGGTGCACACATCAAATTCGTAGTTTTCGTAACCCGAGTATGGGTTTGTCTTACGAAGATCGTGTGGCAATCCGGTTGCACGAAGCACTGGGCCAGTGATGCCTAGCGCCATGCAGCCCGCGAGATCTAGATAGCCAACATCCTTAGTGCGACCCATCCAAATTGAGTTATCGACCAACATGTCGCTGGTGTCCTTGAGGCGTCGTGGCAATGCCATGACTGCTTCGCGAATCTTTGCTTCAGCATCAGCTGGAAGATCCACTGCAACACCACCTGGGCGGATGTAAGCGCTGTTCATGCGAAGACCGGTGACGAGTTCGAACAAGTCAAGAATGGTTTCGCGCTCGCGGAATCCAAAGATCATCGCGGTAAGTGCACCGAGTTCCATACCGCCGGTTGCTAGTGCAACGAGGTGCGAAGAAACGCGATTGAGTACCATCATCATGACGCGAATCACTTGCGCGCGTTCTGGAATTTGATCGGTGATGCCAAGAAGCTTTTCAATGCCAAGGCAGTATGCAGTTTCGTTAAAGAACGGCGATAGGTAGTCCATGCGCGTTACGTAAGTAACGCCCTGTGTCCACGAACGGTATTCCATGTTCTTTTCGATGCCGGTGTGAAGGTAGCCGATGCCTGCA
>CANFIL010000030.1 GCA_947447095.1 Actinomycetota bacterium
GGCGTTGCCAACATCATCTTCGGTGACCGCGACACAGGTCGCGCGATGGTTGCGCACAAGACGCCTTCGCTCGTATCTATCACTGGCTCGGTTCGTGCGGGTATGGAAATCGCTGCGAACTCTGCACCTGACCTCAAGCGCATCCACCTTGAACTTGGTGGCAAGGCTCCTGTTGTGGTCTACGACGATTGCGATTTCGAAAAGACTGTCCAAGGTGTTGCAGAAGCAAATCTCTACAACGCTGGCCAAGACTGTGCAGCTGGTACACGTGTAATCGTTCAAGAAGGCATCGCTAAGGAATTCACCGAAGCACTTGCCAAGAAGGTTGCTGAATTTAAGTTCGGTGCACCTGAAAATGACGATCACTTCTACGGCGCATTGAACAGTCAGAACCAGCTCGATCGCGTTCAGGGATTCATTGACCGTCTTCCAGCGCACGCTGAAATCCTCACTGGCGGTAAGGCACATCGCACCAACGGTGGTTACTTCTTTGAGCCAACACTTATTGCTGGCTTGAAGCAGGATGACGAAATGATCCAGAACGAAGTATTCGCTTCAGTTCAGACCATCCAGACATTCAAGGACGAAGCTCAGGCAATTGAAATGGCTAATGATGTTGCCTACGGTTTGGCTGCATCAATCTGGACCGAAAACCACGGCCGTGCAATCCGCACCTCACAGGATCTTGACTTCGGTCAGGTCTGGGTGAACTGCCACTTGGTTCAGGCTGCTGAAATGCCAAACGGTGGTTTCAAGCACTCAGGCCACGGCAACGACTTGTCGACCGAAGCAATTGAGGGCTACACCCGCGTAAAGCACGTAATGAGCCTCACCGGTCGTTAATCATTCGCAGGGACACTGCAAAACAAAGGGGCACAGGAGACTTTGCCCCTTTGTCGTAGGCTAGAGACTCGAATCAACTTCCCCCGGAGTGCCTGATGAACCTGAAGAATCGTGATTTCCTGAAGGAAACTGACTTCACGAAAGAAGAGTTCGAGTACTTAATCGACCTCGCGATCGAACTTAAGGCCGCCAAGAAGGCGCGTACCGAAGTCCAGCACATGCGCGGACGCAGTATCGCGTTGATTTTCGAAAAGACCTCAACCCGCACCCGCTGTGCATTCGAAGTTGCTGCCTTTGATCAAGGCGCGCACACAACTTATCTTGATGGTGCCTCGTCCCAAGTTGGGCACAAAGAATCTGTACCCGATACCGCTCGCGTTCTGAGTCGCTATTACGACGCCATCGAATATCGCGGCAAGCACCAAGCCATGGTGGAAGAGCTCGCCGAATACTCAGACGTTCCTGTCTATAACGGCCTGACTGACGAATGGCATCCGACACAAATGTTGGCTGACTTCATGACGATGATGGAACATTCAGGCAAGCGACCTGGCGACATCGCTTTCACATACGTTGGCGACGCTCGATCGAACATGGGTAACTCGCTACTTGTAACTTCGGCGCTTCTGGGCAGTGACATTCGCATCGCATCGCCAAAGCAGTTGTGGCCAGCACAAGACATTGTCGATATTGCGAACGATCTCGCGGCCAAGAGTGGAGCGAAGATCACGCTGACCGAAGACATGGATTCCGCATTGCCTGGTTCTGACTTTGTTCACACTGATGTTTGGGTATCAATGGGTGAGTCCGAAGAAATTTGGAAAGAGCGCGTTGAACTTCTCGGCAGCTACCAAGTCAACGACATAGCTCTGGCAAAGACCGGCAACGCGAATGCCAAGTTCATGCATTGCCTGCCAGGTTTCCATAACGAACAAACGACAGTTGGCCGAGCAATTGCGAACAAGACTGGAATGCATGACGGACTAGAAGTCACGCATGATGTTTTTGAAGGGCCAAACAGTGTGGTCTTTGATCAGGCAGAAAATCGCTTGCATACGATTAAAGCGATCATGGTCGCAACGATTGGAGACTAGATGTCTACTTTGTTTTCCGAAGTAACGGTTGGTCCGCACACGTATAAGAATCGCGTGTAGATTCCGCCTATGTGTCAGTACTCCGCGATTGATGGACTTCTTCAGGACTGGCATGCAGTCCATTACGGCGCATTCATCACCGGTGGTGCTGGTTTAGTCATGGTCGAGGCAACCTCGGTTGCTCCAGAGGGGCGCATTAGTGCTGGAGACCTAGGAATTTGGACCGATCAGCAAGCTCAAGTTCTCGCAGAAATTCCCCGTTTTGCCAAGCGTCACAACACCAAGGTTGGTATCCAAATCGCGCACGCCGGCCGCAAGGGAAGTTGCCACGCACCGTGGAAGGGCGGCGCTCCGCTGACCGAGTCCGAAGGCGGTTGGGAAACGGTAGCACCATCTGCTGTTGCATTCGAGGGCTACCCAACGCCGCGCGAACTCACCATTGAAGATATCAACAAAGTGCGTTATCAATTTGCTGCCGCTGTGGAGCGCGCAGTCATGGCTGAATTCGATGTCATTGAGATTCATTCAGCACATGGGTATTTGTTGCACGAATTCCTATCGCCGATTTCTAACCAGCGCACCGACGAATATGGTGGCTCGTTTGAAAGCCGAATTCGCCTGCTCCTTGAAATTGTTTCGGAAGCACGCCTGACAATCCCACCGCATCGCAGTTTGTTTGTACGCATCTCGGCAACCGATTGGATCGAAGGTGGATGGGATGTTGAACAGAGCGTCGCTCTGACTCGCGAACTCAAAGCCCGAGGCGTCGATCTTGTTGATGTCTCAAGTGGCGGCCTGTCGATGCGCCAAGAAATTCCGCTCGGTCCTGGTTATCAAGTTCCAGCGGCACGTCAGATCGCTGAAGAAACTGGAATGCCGGTCTCGGCGGTTGGTTTGATTACAACGGGCGCACAGGCGGAAGAAATTTTGCATGATGGTGACATCACTGCCGTCATGATTGGTCGCTCAAGTTTGGGTAATCCGCGATGGGCTTACCAGGCTGCTCAAGATCTCGGTGATCCGATTCCGTGGGCCGATCAGTATGCCCGCGGTTTTGTCGCGCGCAGTTAGCTCACTGGCGTTTGCTTGCGTGTGGCGAGCACAGAACCGATCAATACAAGTGGGAAGCCGACGGCGAGCCCAAGTGTGAATGGTTCGTTGAGGAAGACGACGCCCAGCAAAATCGCTACCGCGGGATTGATGTAGGTAATGACAGTGGTCCGGCTCGGCCCAACTTCGGCAATCAATTTGAACAGCAGTGCAAAAGCGATCGCGGTACACAAAACTCCAAGGCCAACGACTGACCACCATGCGCTTGCGGGCACGCCAACTTCGCGTGCATGGTCTGTCTTCCAGGTTCCGTTCGACAGCTGCCACAACAAGAGCGGGAAGTAGGCAACTAAAGCGCATGCCTGAGCCAACACGATGGAAGCTAGATCCGGCGCGCCTTCGAGTTTTGTTGTGATGACGATTGGGCCCATGGCATAGCCAAATACCGCAAAGAAACACAACGCGATCGACCACCAGTTATCTGCTCGCATATCGAGGCCGACCAGCGCGACAATTCCGGACATACCTACAGCCAGCCCCAGTACGCGTCGTTTATCCCATTGATCATCGTGATTAATGCGTCGAAGCAACAGACCTGTCGTGATTGGAACGCCAGCGATCAGGAGACCCGCAAGCGAGCTCGAAATGTGCTGTTCGGCAATCGAGAGCGCACCAAAAGGAACGATCATCTCAACGAGAGCCAGCATGATGATGCCGCGCTTGTATTTGCGCCAGGTTTCGAGTGGCTTTTCCTTGAGGGCAAACGGCATCAACAGGATGACGGCGAGCCCCATTCGGCCACAGACCACAACGGCAGGGGACAGTGACTCCACTGCGACTCGGATGAACATGTATGGGGTGCCCCAAATAATGCCCAAAGTGGCAAACAGGATCCATCCGCGCTTTGACATGCTCATGAGTCTAGGGCGTTAGGAATGGCGGTATTCTTGGGGGATTATGACTGAGAACACCGCAGCAGACCCCAACTTCTATGACGTGCACGCAGCGCAGGAGAAGTGGCTACCGATCTGGGATGACATCGCGCCATTCCGCTCGGGCCGCGCAGATGACACTCGTCCAACCAAGTACGTGCTCGACATGTTCCCTTACCCATCTGGCGATCTGCACATGGGTCATGCTGAGGCTTATGCGCTCGGCGATGTTATTGCGCGTTACTGGGTCCACCAAGGTTTCAATGTCATGCATCCGATCGGTTGGGATGCGTTCGGGCTTCCGGCAGAAAATGCAGCCATCAAGCGTGGCGCAAATCCCCAGACATGGACGTACGAAAACATTGCTGTCCAAAAAGCTTCCATGCGTCGTTATGCATGTTCGTTTGACTGGGATCGCGTACTGAACACGTGTGACCCCGAGTACTACAAGTGGAACCAATGGTTGTTCCTCAAGATGTACGAACGCGGTTTGGCTTACCGCAAGGACTCGGCAGTTAACTGGTGTCCGTCGTGCCAGACCGTTCTTGCTAATGAGCAGGTCGTTGGCGGTTTGTGTGAGCGTTGCGATTCGCAGGTCACAAAGAAGAAGCTCAACCAGTGGTACTTCAAGATCACCGATTATGCAGATCGTTTGCTCGATGACATGAAGCAACTTGAGGGTGCCTGGCCAGAAAAGGTGCTGTTGATGCAGCGCAACTGGATTGGTCGCTCAAAGGGTGCCGAAGTCGTATTCGACATTGAAGGCCGCGACGAGCCTGTGACTGTGTACACCACGCGACCCGACACTCTGTTCGGTGCAACGTTCATGGTTGTTGCGGTTGATAGTGACTTGGCGGCTGAACTTGCTGCAGGTAGCGATACCGAAGCTGATTTCAACACGTATCTCGAGCAAGTAAAGGCCACAAGCGAAATGGATCGCTTGTCGACCGATCGTCCCAAGACGGGCGTGTTCTTGAATCGCTATGCAATCAATCCCGTTAATGGCGAACGCCTACCGATCTGGGCAAGTGATTACGTACTTGCTGATTACGGCACTGGCGCAATCATGGCTGTACCTGCGCATGATCAGCGCGACCTTGATTTTGCAAAGACATTCGATCTGCCGATTCGTGTTGTCGTTGAAAGTGAAACCGATCCCGCAGTGACCGGTGAAGCCACAGCAGATGACGGTGCACACGTAAACTCTGGCCCGCTGGATGGTCTTGGCAAGGTCGAAGCGATTTCGGCCATGATTGATTCGCTCGTTGCTGATGGCAAGGGCAAGTCAGCCACAAATTATCGCCTTCGTGACTGGCTCATCTCGCGCCAGCGTTTCTGGGGAACCCCAATCCCGATCATCCACTGTGAAGCCTGTGGCGAAGTTCCAGTGCCGTTGGATCAATTGCCAGTTGAACTGCCTGACGCGTCGACATTAGATCTATCGCCGAAGGGCACCTCACCACTTGGTGCAGCCGATCAATGGGCTGTCGTTCCATGTCCTTCATGTGGCGCTTCGGCACGACGCGATGCAGACACAATGGACACCTTCGTCGATTCGTCGTGGTACTACCTGCGTTATTTGAACCCACAACTCGACACGGCGCCATTTGAACCAGCTGAAGCCAACAAGTGGTTGCCGGTCGATCAGTATGTCGGCGGCGTTACGCACGCAATTTTGCACTTGTTGTACAGCCGCTTCTTCACCAAGGTGTTGAACGACATGGGCATGGTCGATTTCAATGAACCATTCACGCGTTTGCTCAATCAAGGCATGGTCTTAATGGATGGCTCTGCGATGAGTAAGTCTCGCGGCAACCTGGTCAAACTGAGCGAAGAAATTGATAGCAATGGCGTTGATGCAATTCGCCTTGCCATGGTTTTTGCGGGCCCACCAGAGGATGACATTGACTGGGCAGAAGTATCGCCTGGAGGTGCAAAGAAGTTCCTTGCACGTGCTTGGCGTCTTGCCGGTGATGTGACCAGTCCAGCCGATGCAGATGCTTCGACAGGGGATGTTGCGCTGCGCAAGGTAACCCACAAGGTTGTCGCTGATTCTCAGCTCGCGATTGAGACCTACCGTTTCAACGTTGCCGTTGCTCGTGCAATGGAATTGGTGAATGCCACGCGCAAGGCGATCGACAGTGGCTGTGGCCCTTCAGATCCCGCTGTGCGCGAAGCTGCGGAAGCAGTCGCCATCATTTTGTCATGCGTTGCTCCGTACACAGCCGAAGAAATGTGGGAACGCCTCGGTCATGCACCAGCAGTCGCACTCGCTCCATGGCCGACGGTAGATTCGAAATTACTAGTCGAAGACGAAGTTGAATGCGTTGTTCAAGTTAACGGCAAGATCAAGGAGCGTCTGCAGGTTTCGCCGAGTATTTCGCAAGCAGATCTTGAAGCTTTGGCAATGGGACAAAGCGCGATTGTTGATGCGCTTGCAGGTGCCACACCAAAGACCGTGATTGTTCGCGCACCAAAACTCGTCAACATCGTTGTGGCGTAGCCGTGGCTGTTGGCCTCGTTACTGACTCAACGGCATATTTGCCCGAAGCGGTCACGAGCGCTCTTGAAATTGTCGTGGTGCCAGTTCAGGTCATCATCGATGGCGTTGCGTACAACGAAACAGATTCGCTCACTCATGATCACATTGCTGAAGCGTTTTCCTTGGGGCAAGTTGTCACAACGTCACGTCCAAGTCCGGAGCAATTCGTTGCGGCATTTACTGAACTCGTAGAACGCGGTTGTACCGAAATAGTGAGTGTGCATTTGTCCAGTGAACTGTCTGGAACGTATGAGTCGGCACTTCTAGCCAGCGCTCGTTTAGATGTCCCAGTTCATGTCATTGATTCGAAAACTATCGGAATGGCGATGGGTTCAGCTATTGAATCTGGTGCGGGACTTGCCGCTGATGGGGCGAACGCCGCCGCCACTGCCGCACACATCGCAGCTCGATGCGAAAAGTCTCATGTGTGGTTCTCTGTCGACACACTGGAATACCTGCAACGTGGTGGACGAATTGGCGCAGTTCAGGCGCGGATCGGCGGCGCACTTTCAGTAAAACCGATTTTGACTATGGTCAATGGCCAAGTCGAATCACTAGAACTTGTACGTACAACGACTAAAGCCACTGCTCGGTTGGCGCACATCGCGATTGCTGCGGCAACAGCTGACTGTGACATTGCTGTTCACCATGTGCAGGCTTCGGAACGTGCCGAGGCAATTGCTCAGACATTGTGTGAGGCGCTCGGTCGCTCTCAGATCACTGTCACGCCAGCCGGTGCAGTAGTTGGCGTTCACACTGGGCCGGGCACCGTTGCAGTTACGGTAACACCGCGCATCTAAGTTCTCCACATCAACTGTTGTTGCACAGGATGTACTTCGAATACACCGTGCTCAGCGCTGAAAATTTACAGTGCATAGCATGCGTCGTTCTGCCGAAATGTCTTTCGTGGTGCAGCAAAGACTTCGTTCCCTTGTTGGGAGTCGTGACACGGAGTCGGTCGCAGATAACTCTGAACCTGCGTTTTTTGATGTTGATCCACGAACAACGCGATCGGTCGCACGAGTTGTCGTTGCCATCGTCCTTCTTGTTGGCGTCGCCGTTTGGCTGAATCGACCGGTAGAGGTACCTGCGCTTTCACCCATCGCATCAGGAATTCCATTGCAGGCTGCTTCACAAGGTCCAGCAACCACTGTTGTTGTAGATGTTGAAGGTGATGTTCGTAAGCCAGGCTTAGTCACGTTGCCATCAGGCAGCCGGGTTGCTGATGCGATTGTGGCGGCTGGGGGTTTTGTTCGAAAGGACGCAAGTCAATCAATCAATTTGGCCGCTCGATTAGAAGATGGGCAACAAATTGTCGTCGGCGGTTTAGCTGCAGGGGAAAGCGCATCGGATCCACGAGTGAGCCTTAATAGTGCAACAGTCTCAGATTTTGACACATTGCCAGGAGTGGGTCCCGTGCTCGCCGGACGAATCGTGGCGTGGCGTACCGAACACCAACGGTTTACATCAATCGATGAACTTCAAGAAGTCCCCGGTATTGGGCCAAAAGTTTTTGCAAATCTCAAGGATCTTGTGAGGTTGTAGTGGACGCGCGTTTGGCCACGTTTGCTTTGGGTGTCTGGACGTCGGCGGCAACATTCGTAAGCGTTGGTCTTCGATTGCCACCACAAGCAGTTCTTTTCGCAATCGCCACGGTGACTTCTGTAGTTATTGCGATGATTCGCCGTGGCCGTCAACAGTGGTTGATGCTCGCACTCGGCATAGCGCTTGGCTCTGCGGTGGCGCTTCTTCGTGTTTGGCCGCTCATCCAGCATCCTCTGCATGCCGTTGCTGATTCTGGCGCAATCAGTCACGTCCGTGGCGTAGTCGCGGGTGACCCAATTGTGTTCGAGCACACAGGCGGATTGGATTGGGCGGCGCGTACGTCTGTTTTTGTACCGCTGCGCATCACAACTTTCGATGTGCATGGCATTGCTGTTCGCGGCTCAATACCGATTTCAGTATTTAGTAGCGCAGGTACCGCTGATGATTTGGCGTCACTCATTCCAGGGATGCATGTCAGCATGACAGTGAAACTCGCTTCCGCCTCGGTTGGTCGCCCTGTTGCTGCTACCGCAAGCGCACTTTCAGTTCGGGTAGATCGTGGGCCGCCCAGATTTCAAGGAGTTGCTGCTGCTCTTCGACATGGCTTGCAACAGAGTCTGAAGAGTTCGCCTCGGGAAGCGCGTGCTTTGGTGCCAGGACTCGCATTAGGTGATAGTTCTGCGTTGCAACCCGACCTCAAGTCGGCAATGCAGTCAGCCGGGCTTACTCATTTGATTGCCGTGTCCGGAGCGAACGTTTCGCTACTTGTGCTCATCGTGATGCGCCTTCTCGTTCGACGTTCCAGATCAACGCAATTCGTTGGCGTTCTCTTTGCACTTGCCGCTTTTGTAATTCTTGTACGTCCGCAACCAAGCGTTCTGCGTGCCAGCGTGATGGGGGTGATCGTTGTGCTGTCACATTTTCGCGGTGCTCGCGTCCTGCCGCTACCTGCATTAGCTACGGCAATCATTGTGCTGGTTGCGCTGGATCCGTGGCTGGCTGTTTCGTATGGCTTTGCACTCTCTGTAGTTGCAACTGGTGGCTTAATTATGTTTGCACCAGCCTTTGTTAGATTTCTCGACAACTGGATGCCACCTCACATTCCACGATGGCTCGTTGACACCTTGGCTGTCACTATGTGTGCACAATTTGCTGTCTTGCCGTTGATGGTTTCACTGTCATCTCCAATTTCACTTGCCTCCATTCCGGCAAACGTTGTTGCAGTTCCATTAGCGGCGCCGGCCATGGTGTTCGGTTTGTTGGCTTCAGTGTTATCTGTTTTTAGTGCGCTCGTGGCGCGATTGATTGTGGAATTCGCCGTGTGGCCAGCTGTCGGTATCGCGGGAATTGCGCATTGGGCTGCTGCACAATCGTGGCTTGTTATCCCATGGCCGCACGGCGTCGTAGGTGTGAGTCTGGCGCTCGGCCTTGTTGCATTAACAATTCACAGCGCGATTTTCTGGCGCTCTCTCTCGGGTCACAGTCATACCCACATCGTGGCAACTCTGATGTGTTTCGTCTTTCTGCTGTGGAACCCGCCGACTCTGCAACTGCGATCTTGGCCAGCAGCAAACTGGATCATGGTCGCCTGTGACGTTGGTCAAGGCGATGGTGCCGTGATTCGAACTGGTCCACACGCGGCAGTCGTGATTGATGTTGGGCCAGACCCGCAAGCGATGGACCGATGCCTAAACCGTCTTCATGTTTCGGCGATTCCTTTACTCGTGCTTACTCACTTTCACGCCGACCATGTTGGGGGACTCGATTCCGTTCTTCGAGGCAGGCGTATCGGCCAGGTATGGACCACGGCGTTACAAGAACCCGAGCTCACAACGTCATTTGCGCTTCGAGACCTTAAGGCTCACCAACTCACCGAGCATGTGGTGACCTACCCCGAGCATGTTGTTATTGGAGAACTCGACATCAGGTGCCTTTGGCCATCGCGACTTATCCGTGGACAAGGAAGTGATCCAAACAATGCAAGCGTTGTCTTACTCATTCGAATTCATGGCCACTCGATCCTTTTGGCCGGAGATGTTGAGCCTCCCGCACAAGCAGCAATCGCGCATCAGTACGGTGCGTTCAATGTTGATGTCCTCAAAGTTGCACACCATGGTTCGCCGCATCAAGACGCTGGTTTCGCTGTAAATGTTCATCCCCGAGAGGCCATCATTTCTGTGGGGGCAAATAACGACTATGGGCATCCTGCACAATCAACAATTGCGATGTACGAAGCTCTGGGTTCGAAGGTTTGGCGCACCGATACACAGGGGAGCATCGCGATTGAGGAGGTGGATGGGCAACTCGTAGTCCATTCGAGTCGCGGGTCATAGCCACATGGCATAGTTGAGCCATGACCAAGAAATCGGCTATTGATGAGGCCCGTGTGGTGCTCGCAGTTGGCAAAGAATCTGTCTTGGTGCAGCGCGTTATTGATGGCGTAATGCAATCAGCGCGTGCGACTGATCCGCAAACTGTGCGAACTGATATCGCTGCGGATAATGAATCGGCTATTGGTGAATTTGCGGTTGCGATGTCGCCGTCACTCTTTGGCGAGACGAATGTTGTGGTTGTTTCTGGTATCGATGGAACGACTGACGAATTGAACCCTGTGCTCTTGAATGCTTGTGCCAATGTCCCTGAACATGTTCGACTTGTCGTACTTCATCCAGGTGGGGTTAAAGGTAAAAAGTTACTTGATGGAATCCGAAAGACTGGTGCGCTCGAAGCTTCGTGCTCTGAACTCAAGGGCAAAGATCTCGAGGCAGCCTTAACTGCGGAATTTCGTAAACATGGCAAGAAACCTACGGCCGATGCCATCACGCAATTACAGCAGGCAATCGGTTCGAGCTTGAGTGAATTACTTGCTGCAATCTCTCAACTGTGTGCAGACTCTGAAACAGACATCATTGACGGTCAGATTGTCGCCTCGTTCTATGAAGGCGTTGCCGACGTTAAGGGCTGGAATGTCAGCGATGCGTTGTGGAATGCCAAGCCCATCGAAGTCCTTGAGCAATTCCGCTGGGCCGTTCACCAGGACAACGGTGCTTCAGTTCCGATGATCATTGCGATGTCGAGTGGCTTGCGCACACTCTTGAAGTACGCAGGTTCACCTGCTGGAATGTCCGAAGGTGACCTGGCATCAATGCTGGGAGTACCGCCGTGGCGTATTAAGTACTTACGCGCGCAAAAGGCTAAATGGAATCCAGAGCAGTTGGCGATGGCTACAAAGTTGTTGGCACTTGCAGACCGGGCAAGCAAGGGAACAACTTACGACCCCTCGGTCAATGGGGGAGTCAGCCTTGAATCTGCACAAAGCATGTATGAGATCGAAAAAAATCTCTTGGCGGTTAGACCGCCAAGAGATTAATTAAAGTTTGTTAAAAACTACTTGCTAGCTGCCTGTGCCATTGCTGACTTGCGGTTAGCTGCCTGGTTCTTGTGAATGACACCCTTTGATGCTGCCTTGTCGAGAGCGCGTGATGCGTCTACGAGAGCGGCGGAAGTCTTGGCGGCATCGCCTGAAGCAAGAGCCTCACGGAAACGACGAACCTTAGTCTTCAGAGCGCTGCGGACAGCCTTGTTGCGCTCGTGTGCAGCGTTGTTCTGCAGAATGCGCTTCTTCTGGGACTTAATGTTGGCCACGGTTTGCCTCTTCTTTATCGGTACTTCTTGACTAACAAAGAGTACCCGTGACCTACCCATTTGCTCAAATTGGGCAAACGTATGGAACTATTGGGTTTATGGCTGCCAACACACCTCAACCGGGAGCCACGAACCCTGAAATTATCCGCAATTTCTGCATTATTGCCCATATCGACCATGGCAAGTCGACGTTGGCAGACCGCATGTTGCAGATCACTGGGGTCGTGGATCCACGTCACATGCGCGCGCAATACCTCGATCGCATGGACATCGAGCGTGAGCGTGGCATCACCATCAAGAGCCAGGCAGTTCGATTGCCATTCAAGGCAGACGACGGCATTGACTACGTTTTGAACTTGATTGACACGCCTGGTCACGTTGACTTCACGTATGAAGTGAGCCGCAGTCTTGCAGCTTGTGAAGGTGCAATCCTTCTTGTCGATGCTGCCCAAGGTATCGAAGCACAGACTCTGGCGAACCTCTATCTTGCGCTTGAAAATGATCTGACGATCATTCCGGTACTGAACAAAATTGACCTTCCAGCAGCGCAGCCTGAAAAGTATGCCGCTGAACTTGCTCACATTATTGGTTGCTCGCCAGATGATGTCCTTAAGGTCAGTGCGAAAACAGGCGTGGGCATCACTGAACTTCTCAATGAAGCTGTAAAGCAAATTCCTGCACCCGTAGGTGTTGCCGATGCTCCTGCACGTGCACTGATCTTCGACTCGGTCTACGACACGTACCGCGGTGTGGTTACTTATGTTCGTGTTGTTGACGGAAAGATTTCTGAACGCGAAAAAATCAAGATGATGAGCACGAACGAAGTGCATGAAATTCTTGAAGTTGGTGTCATCTCGCCTGAGCCAAAACCTTCCAAGGCAATTGGTGTCGGTGAAGTGGGTTACTTAATTACCGGTGTTAAGGATGTTCGTCAGTCTCGCGTTGGCGACACCATCACACTTGCGAACAAGCCCGCGGCTGAATCTCTTGGCGGTTACCGTGATCCGCGTCCAATGGTGTTCTCGGGTTTGTACCCACTCGATGGATCTGATTTCCCATTA
>CANFIL010000031.1 GCA_947447095.1 Actinomycetota bacterium
CATTGGACCGACTGTTATCACGCTTGCAAACGCCGAAGACTTACCGAGTCACGGAGTCGCCGTCGAGGTTCGATTAACGTGACGATTCCACCGGTACGTGACGATCTCGTTGGCATGCATGCATATGGTGCTCCACAGATCGACGTGCCAGTACGACTTAACGTAAACGAAAATCCTTTTCCACCTTCTGCAGAACTCGTCGCCACTATCGCTCGAGACGTAGCGCAAGTTGCACATCAGCTCAATAGATATCCCGATCGCGATGCCGTGGCATTGCGTAACGACTTAGCCCGCTACATCATGAGCGAGTCGGGCGGTTCTATTTCGGCAGATAACGTGTGGGTTGCAAATGGCAGCAACGAGGTCATGCATCACTTGCTCGCAGCATTTGGTGGTCCAGGACGCACGTTAGTTACTTTTGCACCGACGTATTCCATGTACGAAGAGTATTGCCGTGAAACGTTCACAAGCTTTGCTGTTGTGCCTCGTGATGAAAACTATGCCGTGACAATTCCTGCGATTGATTCCGCACTTAAACTCAATCCGCACATTGTTGTGGTCTGCTCACCGAACAACCCAACCGGAACGGTTCTTGCGCCAGAAGTTTTGGATTATCTCGTCGCAAACTTCACTGGGCTCATCATTGTTGATGAAGCATATGGAGAATTCCGCGCCACAGGTACGGACAGTGCGATTGCCAAGTATGCGGGACATCCCAACGTTGTCATTACTCGCACTATGAGCAAGGCCTTTTCGTGTGCTGGGCTTCGACTTGGATACGCGATTGCCCATCCGGATGTCGTTGCTGCGTGCACTGTGGTGCGCTTGCCATATCACTTGTCTGCGGTGTCTCAAGTTGTTGCCCGTGCAGCCTTGAGTCATGCTGACGAGCTTCTTTCGCAAGTAGGTTTGCTGCGCGACGAACGAGACTCGTTGGAGAAATGGCTGAAAGCGCACGATTACTCGGTTCTCCCAAGTGGTGCTAACTTTTTGTTATTCGGAACTTTTGCTGATCGTCACCACATTTGGCAAGGGCTGCTAGACCACGGAGTACTCATCCGTGAAACAGGGCCCGCTGGCTGGCTACGAGTAAGCATTGGAACTCCGGAAGAAAATGAAGCATTCCGCACGGCACTCATCACAGTCGATAAGTAAGCCACAACTCACACCAAAGGATCGTGCAATGAGCCGTACCGCACACGTTGAACGTGTAACCAACGAAAGTTCAGTCATCGTTGACCTCAATCTCGATGGCACCGGACAGATTGACATCGAAACTGGCGTTCCGTTCTTCGACCACATGATGTCCCAGTTGGGAAAGCATGGTGGGTTCGATCTCACGATTCGTGCTGTAGGTGACTTGCACATTGATTCGCATCACACTGTCGAAGACACCGCGCTTGCAGTGGGTCAGGCGCTTCGAGAAGCTCTTGGCACGAAGGAAGGCATTCGACGTTATGGCGATGCCGTTGTGCCAATGGACGAAGTATGTGTTCAAGCAGCAGTTGATGTTTCGGGACGTCCGTACTTAGTCCATGACGAACCAGAAATGGTTGAGCTTATTGGCAGCTATGACACGACTCTCACAAAGCACATTTGGGAATCGTTGGTAGCTTCAGCACAGATTTGTCTTCATGTTCGCGTGATCAGTGGTCGAAATGCTCACCACACAGTGGAAGGTCAGTTCAAGGCTGTCGCTCGTGCATTGCGCGATGCAGTTGCCTTGGACGCACGTGTGATTGGCGTACCTTCAACAAAGGGAACGCTGTAATTCGTGCCTGAGATCGTCGTTTTTGATTATGGTTCGGGCAACGTTCGCTCTGCCCAGCGTGCGCTCGAAACCACTGGCGCAACGGTCTCAATTACTAGTGACTTTGACGTGGCACTAGCCGCTGACGGACTCTTTGTCCCCGGGGTAGGTGCATTTGGTGCATGTGCTTCACAACTTCGTTCAGTTCGTGGCGATCAAATTATTGAGCGCAGGCTCTCAGGCGGCCGGCCAGTCATGGGGATCTGTGTAGGCATGCAGGTGCTATTCGAATCAAGCACTGAACACGAAACACAAGTGCCTGGCATTTATCAATGGCCAGGACAAGTTGTTGAATTACGTGCCGATGTGTTGCCACACATGGGGTGGAATACCGTTAGCGCGCCCAAGGATTCACAGATGTTTGCTGGCGTAGCAGAAGAACGGTTCTACTTCGTACATTCCTATGCAGTAACTGAGTGGGAACTAGATGTTACGGGGGCATTCACGCCGCCATTGGTGACCTGGGCGAACTATGGTCAAGACTTTGTGGCTGCAGTTGAAAACGGTCCGTTATGGGCAACGCAGTTTCATCCCGAAAAATCCGGTGATGCCGGGCTCAGTTTGTTAGAGAACTGGGTCGAATACGTAAAGGGTGCCAAATGACTTCTTTGATACTTCTTCCAGCCGTTGATGTTGCTGACGGTCAAGCTGTGCGATTGGTGCAGGGTGAAGCGGACAGTGCGACGTCATTCGGTGATCCGATGGAAGCGGCGCTTGATTGGCAACGTGGTGGTGCTGACTGGATTCATCTCGTTGATTTGGATGCCGCGTTTGGTCGTGGAAGCAATCGTGAGATTCTCGCTGAAGTGACGGGCCGACTTGATATCAATGTTGAGCTCTCTGGCGGCATTCGGGATGACGAGTCATTGCGAGCGGCGCTTGCAACGGGCTGTCGTCGTGTGAACTTGGGTACTGCTGCACTTGAGGATCCTGAATGGACAGCTCGAGTCATTGGCGAATTTGGCGATCGCGTTGCCGTTGGCCTCGATGTGCGCGGAACAACACTTGCTGCACGTGGATGGACGCGCGAAGGTGGCGATCTGTGGGAAACCCTTGAGCGACTCGAGCGTGATGGTTGCTCGCGCTATGTCGTTACGGATGTCACCAAGGACGGCACACTACGCGGCCCCAACGTCGAACTTTTGAAACACATGTGTGAGCGCACAGCTAAACCTGTTATTGCCAGTGGCGGTATTTCGAGTTTGGCTGACTTGGAGGCGTTGCGCGCACTTGTGCCTGACGGTGTTGAAGGCGCGATTGTTGGCAAGGCACTTTATGCCGGCGCTTTCACATTGCCCGAAGCAATCGCCGTTGCCGGACCACAAAGGTAGTCATGTCGCTAGCCGTCCGTGTCATTCCGTGCCTCGATGTCGACAATGGTCGCGTTGTCAAAGGCGTGAACTTCATCAACCTTCGGGATGCTGGCGACCCAGTTGAGTTGGCATTGGCGTATGGCCAGGCAGGTGCTGACGAGTTGGTGTTCTTGGATATCACCGCAAGTAGTTCAAATCGGGAAACCACGTATGACATGGTTCGTAGAACTGCCGACCAGCTTTTCATTCCGTTGACTGTTGGCGGCGGTGTTCGTGCGGTGGACGATGTGGATCGTCTGTTGCGCGCTGGTGCGGACAAGGTGGGAATAAATACCGCCGGTTTAGCAAATCCCATGTTGATCACCGAAGCTGCCGAGAAATTTGGCAATCAGTGCATCGTGCTTTCAGTTGATGTGCGTCGGGCTGATACTGCATCTGGTTTTGAAGCAACGACACATGGTGGCCGGCAAAGCAGCGGGCGCGACGCTCTTGAATGGATCGTTGAAGCAGTAGAACGTGGCGCGGGCGAAGTTTTGCTCAACTCTATGGATGCTGATGGCACAAAGAATGGCTATGACGTGGAATTGATTCGCGCAGCACGTGCGGCCGTATCGGTGCCCATCATTGCCAGCGGTGGGGCAGGAGCGCCTTCAGATTTTCCGCCTGCTGTGGAAGCCGGTGCAAACGCAGTCCTTGCAGCCAGCGTCTTTCACTTCGGCGAACTTGCCATCAGTGATGTGAAGCAAGAACTACGCACCGCAGGTTATGTCGTTCGATAGCTCTCAGACTGAATTATTAGTCGATTGAGCAACAGCAACATCAATCTCGTCACCGGAATAGTCCACCGAAACGGCTTTGCGTCCGTAGGTCAGAAGGACTAGATCAGCTGTACTTCCGGAGATCATGACAGTGCGGCCGTTACTCGCTGACTTCACGACGATTTGCGAAGTTCCGTTGTCCAGCACGATTCCTACTTTGGCTCGGCGCCACATGAGTTTGCCTGAACTTGCCATTCTCTTCCACAATGCTTCATCAAGCTCGGCGTGGAGCGAGCGCTGCTTCCAACCAGGTGCTGCACGTCGAACGTCTTCGTGATGGACGAACATTTCGAACAGATTGACTGCGCTATCGAGATTAGGAAGACCTAGTGGATTCCAAATCGGGGCGCCTTCCTCAACGAGATGCAGGAGTTCTTTCCACGGCTTGTTTGAGTACGTTTCCATCACATTCTTGGTGTGTTTGGCAACGGCCTTTGCCATGATTCCAATCGCAGCATCTGGCCTGCGCTCGCGAATGGCAATGTGCGCCGCCAAATCCTTTGCAGTCCACCCTTCGCACAACGTTGGTGCATCCGGTCCAAGGTCGCGCATGAGTTGGACTAGATGGCGTCGTTCGTGGAATGCCCAGTTCGTCATGTCTTGATCGTAGAACGCTTGCTGACATTGCGCAGATGCACGGTCGTATAGCCCGTCGTTTCGGCATGTGGAAGCAAACAGGGCACAATAGACGTATGTCATTTCTCGAGCCACTTGTCTTTGATGAGCGCGGGTTAATTCCTGTGGTTGTTCAGCAGGTTGACACTCGTGAAGTACTTATGGTGGCCTACATGAACAGCGAGGCCATTAACCTCACGCTTTCGACGGGACAGGCGACATATTGGTCGCGCAGTAGAAGCGAGATCTGGGTTAAGGGTGCCACTTCTGGACATACCCAACGTGTTATCTCGCTAGCCGCTGATTGTGATTTCGATACCTTGTTGCTCACGGTCGACCAGGTCGACGGAGCATGCCATACCGGAGATCGCACGTGTTTTGATCGAGTCATTACGCATCCTGAGGTGCAGGCATGACGTTAGCTACACCAACTCTCGAAGAGTTTTTGGCACTCGCGACGAATCGACGTGTAATTCCCGTTTTCCGCACGTTGCTGGCTGATGGCGAGACAGCTTTGGGTTTGTATCGCAAGCTTGCAGGAGAGCGCGCTGGAACTTTCTTACTCGAATCCGCCGAGCATGGACAGGCGTGGTCACGATACTCGTTCATCGGTGTGAAGAGTTCTGCGATGCTCAGCGAAGTTGATGGCCACACCTCGTGGTCAGGAACAGTCCCGACAGGTGTGGCTGACACAAGTGATCCAATTGCTGCGCTGCGTTCGACGCTTGATGTTTTGCATACCCCAGATGTGAATCTGGGAATCAGCGAACTTGCGTTGCCGCCACTAACCGGTGGAGTTGTTGGTTACCTTGGCTATGACATTGTTCGACGATTTGAACGTATTCCAAATACTGCTCCAGAAGTTCTGAACTTGCCTGAACTTGCGATGCTGGTTGCAACTGATCTTGCGGTGCTAGATCACATGGATGGAACTGTGACTCTGATTGCCAATGCAATCAACTTTGACAACACTGACGAACGAGTCGAGTTGGCCTGGCAGGATGCTGTGCTTCGTTTAGATGCGATGGAACGCGACCTGAATCAGTCACAGGTCTCGAGTGTTGCTCGATTTGATAAAAACGCACCAATCGTCTCAACGCGAGAAACTACGAGCGAGGACTACCAAGCAGCAGTTGCTGTGGCACAAGAACACATTCGCTCTGGCGATGCATTCCAGATCGTTTTATCTCAGCGATTCTCTGCACCATGTTCAGCAAGTGCCTTGGATGTGTATCGAGTACTTCGAACGTCAAACCCAAGTCCGTACATGTTCCTCATTCGCGTTCCTGAAATCACAGGCCCTGGTGAAGGAATGAGTACAACAGTTGCCTTTGATCTAGTTGGTTCTAGCCCCGAAGCACTCGTGCGACTTACGCAAGGCCAGGCAATGTTGCATCCGATTGCAGGTACTCGGCCCCGAGGGGCAACCCCAGAAGAAGATGCTGCGCATGCTGCAAGCTTGATTGAAGATGCGAAAGAACGTGCCGAACACTTGATGTTGGTTGATTTGGGTCGTAATGACTTGGGGCGTGTCTGCGAACCAGGAAGTGTTGAAGTCGTCGACTTCATGAGTATTGAACGTTATAGCCACGTCATGCACATCGTTTCGACAGTGACCGGCGAAATTAACCCAGACATGTCTGCGCTTGATCTAGTTCAAGCAACTTTCCCTGCGGGAACATTGTCAGGAGCACCAAAGCCGATGGCGATGTCAATTATTGAAAACCTTGAGCCCTCGCGCCGAGGCTTTTATGGCGGATGTGTAGGTTACTTTGACTTTGCTGGCAACGTCGATACGGCGATTGCAATCCGTTCCGCAGTCATCAAGAATGACGTCGCATACGTTCAGGCTGGTGCAGGAGTTGTTAATGACTCTGTAGCCGCAAGCGAAGACGCAGAATGCAGCGCGAAGGCTGCTGCGGTGCTCAAGGCTGTTGCCGTTGCGAACACTATGACAAGCGCAGTTTGATGCGGTCTCTTTCACGAGTCCAATTCTTGGCGAACGCTGGTATCGCATTAGTTTTTTTTGCAAGTACACGGGCGTGGGCACTAGTTGATCTCAATTCAACGACATCTCCTGCGCTTCATCTTCGATTTAATGGCCGTCAATTAGATGCTGTACCGGTTGCGTTAGCAGCATTAGCGTCAATCATCGTGATCTTGGCAGGCATGGTGCGAAGCATCATTCGTCGTAGTCTCGGCGTAGTCCTGATGGTGATTGCAGGCGGAATTGGCGTTGTTTCACTTTCGCAGGGGGATCCTGTCGCGTTAGTCAATGAGGCTATCGCTGACTCCATTGGAAGTTATCAAGACAACTACTCGTATGCCACGACAGTTTGGCCGTGGATCAGTGTCCTTGGTGCGATTGTTGTTTTTGTTGCGGGAGCAATTCTCGTGCTTCAGGCATTTCCCGATCGGGTTCGCAAAGCAAAATATGAGCGCAACCCAGATGAGCAGGCCCTCACCGAATGGCAAGCCTTAGACCAGGGGATTGATCCCACGTTCCCGAATTCGACTCCGCTAGACTGATTCGTACCAGTAAAGAATGCACAAGGAGCTCCACAATGTCTGCTGCACATGACGATCACGGCCACACAGTTGCCGCTTGGACAGTATCTGCTCTCTTAATGCTTTCGTCGATAGTCGCTACTGCCGGTGTCGTAATTCAGAACTGGACTATTTTCTGGGTGGGTATTGCACTCATTCCGGTTGCAGGTATTGCAGGCAAGGTCCTTGCACTTATGGGCTTTGGCAAACAAGCCTAAACATCTTGACCTTTTCTTAACATTCATTTGACTCTTCGCAGTCAATTGCAAGGCAGGCTGAGCATATGAGCGAATCCAAGGGCTTAGTCGTTGTCGTCGAGGACGAGAAATCCATTTCCGATTTGCTGCGCATGTATTTAACTCGTGAAGGTTTTGGCGTTCATGTCGAGGCGGACGGTGCGGCTGGCTTGGCTGCAATTAAGTCACTTCGACCTGTTGCTGTAATTCTTGATGTTGGGCTCCCAACAATGGATGGCACACAAGTGTGTCGAGAGCTGCGCGCTTCGGGCGACTGGACACCAATACTTTTTTGCACAGCACGTGACGAAGAAGTTGATCGAATTTTGGGCCTTGAAATGGGTGGCGATGATTACATCACCAAGCCTTTTAGCCCGCGTGAAGTTGTGGCTCGCATTAAGTCAGTAATGCGCCGCACTAACGGACTTCCTGAAGGCTCTGGAATTGTGCGGCTTGCCGGAATCGAACTCGACCCCGAGTCACGACGAGTCACACTTCTGGGTAAAGACATTATTCTCACAGCCACCGAATTCGATCTACTGGCTCATTTGATGAGTAAGCCAGGTCGCGTGTTTACTCGTGACGAACTCTTGAGCCACGTTTGGGGCTATTCCTCCATTGTTGGAACGCGAACTGTTGATGTCCATGTTGCCCAGTTACGGGCCAAGTTTGGCGATGACAATCCAATTCGCACAGTGCGTGGTGTTGGTTACTCAGTGGACAAGGACTGATTCACATGTTTCGTTCGCTGGCATCGCGTGCTGCGCTGGTTACGGGAGCCGTCGCTGCAGTGGCAGTTTTGATTGCTGGGATCATCGCATTGCCACTCATCCGCGATGCGGCCCAAGCGCAGGCCCAATCGGCCTTGGCTAGTCAGGCAGATCTTGTGCGAGACGTTGCCATTCGACCGAACGATTTTGACTTAGACAACGATCATGGAAACGGCAATTCGGATCGCGCTTTGCTAGGCGTTGTGAGTTATTTGCGCGCGCAAGGTGTTTCAGTGGAGCCAATCATTCCAGGAACGACGCTTCCGTCATTTATGTCACCTGAACAAATCGCGGCAATTGTTCACGGTCACCCGGTGAGCGGGCGAAAGTGCACCGAAGGTACCTGTGTCTTCATTGAGGCCAGGCCTGTGGGCACCGGCACTGGCATCGTGTTGGTCCAGCCCATTTCTGTTGTGTCCGCAGTAACGTCGACGGCTATTGGGCGGATTGCGGTCGCACTCGTCATTGGATTTGTTGTCGCTGTGATGATCGGGCTGATAGCAGCTCGCCGGCTAGTCAAACCTTTGGCCAATGCTGCGGATGCAGCGCACAGACTTGCACTTGGTGAACGGGATGTTCGCGTCACGCCCGAAGGTCCTGCTGAGGTTGCTGAGATTGCCATAGCGCTCAACGTATTAGCAGAGGAACTTGCGTATAGCGAAGGTCGTCAGCGCGAGTTTTTCTTATCAATTTCTCACGAACTTCGCACACCGCTCACAGCAATTCGAGGCTATGCCGAAGCTATGTCCGACGGCATGGTCAGTGCCGATGAAACTGTTCAAGTAGGAAATGTAGTTTCGGCGGAATCGCTTCGCCTTGATCGACTAGTGAGCGATCTTTTAGATCTAGCTCGCTCAGGTGCCGTAGATTTTCCCGTCAATTCGCAAACCGTTGATCTCGTCGCTCTGGTTACAGACGCAGGTGAGGTGTGGGAAAGTCGCTGCGCGAAGGAAGGCACAGTCTTCTCGCTCGAACTTCCAGATATGCCCGTTCACGTGTCAACCGATCCCATCCGGGTTCGCCAGATCGTTGACAACCTCGCTGAGAATGCCTTGCGTGTGACCCCTGCTGGATCGCCGATTGTTTTTGCAGTTACACCGCCTGGGTCAATTGAAGTACGCGACGGTGGCCCTGGATTGTCAGATGATGACATCGCTGTGGCATTTGAACCCGGTGAACTTTATGAGCGGTACAAGGGCGTGCGCAAAGTTGGCACTGGCTTTGGCCTGGCTCTCGTGGGTCGATTGTCATCCCGGTTAGGGGCAAGAGCCACTGCTGGAAAATCGAACGAGGGTGGAGCGGTGTTTCGCATAGATTTTCTCACCGCGTCAAAGCCCGTAAACTAGAACTTCCATCCAACCGCTGAGGGTTTGCCATGACGACTGTGCTTGATTCAATCGTCGTTGGCGTGCGGGAAGATTTAGAACTTCGCAAGAGTGCTGTGTCGCTAGAAGTGCTGCGTGGCCTGGTGCAAGACGCGAGCCCCGCGGTTGACGTGGCACGACGCCTCACGACAAATACTTTTAATGTGATTTCTGAAGTAAAGCGCGCTAGCCCGAGTAAGGGCCATCTCGCTGACATTGCAGATCCCGCTGAACTAGCGAAGCAATATGAACTTGGTGGCGCGGCAACGATCAGTGTCCTGACTGAAGCACGACGTTTTAATGGCAGCCTTGCAGATCTTGACTCAGTCCGTGCTGCAGTCCAGACGCCGCTATTACGCAAAGACTTCATGGTTGATGAGTATCAATTCTGGGAAGCACGTGCACACGGCGCAGACATGATTCTGCTCATCGTAGCCTCGCTCAGCGACCAGCAATTAAGTGAGTACTTCGCACTTGCTAGTGAACTTGGTATGGCAAGCCTGATCGAAGTTCATGATGAAGCCGAACTCGAACGTGCGTTGGCAATTTCACCACAGATCGTTGGCGTGAATGCTCGAAATCTCAAGACTCTGGACGTTGACCTGGCTACGTGCCATCGTGTGATTCCCCACATCCCGAAAGATGTTGTGGCGATCGCAGAATCAGGAATTTCAACTATCGAGCAAGTTCGCGAGCTCGCAGCCAGTGGTGCCCGTGGCGTTTTGGTCGGCGAAGCACTCGTCACAGGTGGCACACCGGCGCAAACTGTTCAAGAATGGACACAGGCTGGCGCTGTCCAGCGAGAATTGAGTAAATCGTGAGTATCGATACTGCAGTAGTCCCTGATGCCTTAGGTCACTTCGGCCCATTTGGTGGTCGTTTTGTTCCAGAAGCACTCATGGCTGCTCTTGATGAGATCAATGATGCTTTTCATAAGGCGATCGTAGATCCCTCCTTCACCGCAGAGCTCAATGATTTGCTGGTCAACTACACAGGTCGCCCAAGTCCGATAACTGTTGCAGCTAACTTCTCGAAGCACTGCGGTGGCGCAACAATTTTGCTCAAGCGAGAAGACTTGAACCACACAGGTTCACACAAAATCAATAACGTTCTAGGTCAGGCGCTGCTTACTAAGCGCATGGGTAAGACGCGTGTTATTGCCGAAACTGGCGCTGGCCAACATGGCGTTGCAACTGCTACTGCCGCAGCTTTGTTTGGACTCGAATGTGTCGTCTACATGGGTGAGGAAGACACAAAGCGTCAAGCACTCAACGTTGCACGCATGCGTTTGCTCGGTGCAACCGTGGTGCCAGTGACCACCGGTAGCCGCACCTTGAAGGACGCAATCAACGAAGCGATGCGTGATTGGGTTGCCAACGTTGAAACAACGCACTACCTGTTTGGAACAGTTGCAGGTCCGGCTCCATTCCCAGAACTGGTTCGCGAGTTTCATCGCGTCATTGGCAAGGAAGCGCGACAGCAAATGTTGGATCGCTTCCATCGCTTGCCGGATGCGGTCGTTGCATGTGTCGGCGGTGGCTCAAATGCCATTGGAATCTTCCACGAATTTATCCCTGACACAGACGTCAAGCTAATCGGCATCGAAGCCGGCGGCGATGGGGTTGAAACCGGGCGACATGCATCAACCATTACTGGTGGGGCAGTAGGCGTACTTCACGGCGCTCGCAGTTTTGTGCTCCAAGACGAAGATGGCCAAACCGTTGAAAGCCATTCAATTTCAGCCGGTCTTGACTACCCAGGTGTTGGACCAGAACACGCCTACCTCCATGACATCGGCCGCGCCGAATATCGTCCTGTAACGGATGCACAAGCGATGGAAGCATTCCAAATTTTGTGTCAGACCGAAGGCATCATTCCTGCAATCGAAACGGCGCATGCGCTACACGGCGCTATGACACTCGGCAAGGAACTAGGTCCGGAGGCATACATCCTGATTAATTTGTCTGGCCGTGGCGACAAAGACGTAGAAACCGCTGCACGTTGGTTTGGACTAACGGAGTAACGATGTCATCAATCCACGACGCCTTTGCCCGCGCAAAGTCAGAGAATCGCGCAGCACTCATCGGATATCTCCCAGCAGGCTATCCATCACGCGACGGTGCCATTGAATGCATCAAGGCGATGGTCGAAGGCGGCGTTGACATCGTCGAAATCGGACTGCCATACAGCGACCCAGTTATGGATGGGCCAACGATTCAGGCAGCAGTTGAAATTTCACTCAACGCAGGCACCAAGATCGTCGACGTCATTGAGACAGTGCGCGCAATTGCTGCAGATGGCACACCAACGCTCGTGATGTCGTATTGGAATCCAATTGAACGATTCGGTGTCGAAAAATTCGCGACTGAACTCGCCAACGCAGGTGGCGTTGGCGTGATTACGCCAGACCTGACACCCGAAGAAGCCGGTGCTTGGAACGCAGCCACCGACGCACACGGAGTCGATCGGGTGTTCCTAGTTGCACTCTCAAGTACTAACGAGCGCATTGCAACAGTAGCCAGCGAAACGACAGGCTTCATCTATGCAGGTGCGGTCATGGGTGTGACAGGTGCCCGATCATCAATTTCAGGTGCGATTCAAGATCTCGTAGCGCGCACCCGCCAAGCCAGCGAACTTCCCGTTGCTGTTGGTCTTGGAGTGTCGACTCCGGAACAAGCTCATGAAATTGCGCAATACGCTGATGGCGTGATTGTTGGAAGTGCTTTTGTGTCAGCGATCGAAAAGGGTGGCGCACAAGGAGCTCGTGAACTTGCTGAAAAGTTGGCAGCAGGAGTGAAGCGCTAATTATGTCGGACAACGTTGTTTCCGTAATCGGAACTGTGTTTAGGTTTGTACTCGCTGGCGTCTTGTTGTACGCAGGCGGAATCAAAATTATGGAGCCACACGGAGCACGTGACGCGATCTTCGCCTATCGCATCTTTCCGCCATCGTGGGGAAGTGTTTTGGGGTATGCGTTGCCGCTGCTAGAAATTGGTTTGGGGCTCCTGCTGATTGTTGGGCTTTTTGTGCGGGTGAGCGCACTCATTACGGCACTACTGATGCTCGCGTTTGTTGCTGGCATTGCAAGCGTGTGGTCGCGTGGTTACAGCATCGACTGTGGTTGTTTCGGCGGTGGCGGCGATATCAGCCCAGCCGGACGTGCGTCGCGATACACCCAAGAAATTTTGCGAGATCTTTTGTTTGCCGGCATGGGTTTTTGGC
>CANFIL010000032.1 GCA_947447095.1 Actinomycetota bacterium
AACAAAACCCAGGGTCCAGGCCGCCAAATCACCGACCTTGCCCAAGCCACTGCCCCGCACTGAAAGTTTCGGAGTGAACCAATAGCCGCTCTTCTTAAGCGATGGAAGTAGAACGCAGGCTTGCAGTGCCACGCCAAGCGTGGTTCCCGCTCCGAGCAAAGTCAGCTGGGAGCTTGTCACACTTGTCGTGGTCGGTTGACCGGTAGAGATTGACAGGAAGACCAATGCAGTTGCAATAACAATGACGTTATTCATGATTGGTGCAAACATTGGCATCACGAACACATCGCGTGAGTTGAGAATCTGCGTAATGACGGTGTACATGCCATAGAAAAAGATCTGAGGCAAACACCACCATGCAAAAACTGTGGCGACATGTAGATCTTGGATTGACCACTGCGATGTTGAATAGAGCCGTACTAAGAGACTCGCTCCAAGCATCGTGACAACAACGATGACAATAAGAATTGCGCTGATGACTGAGAGCAATTGATCAGTGAATCGCTTGCCACTGTCGTCATCATCTTGCATGTGACGTATGAGCGATGGAATGAAGACTGCATTGATTGCGCCACCAGCAATCAAGATATAAACAATGTTGGGAATACTGTTTGCAACCGAATAGGTATCAGAAAAGATGCCAGTTCCAATAGCTGCTACGAGAACAATGTCGCGCACAACTCCAGATAGTCGGCTGATCAAAGTGCCAAGCGCCATCCCTGAGGTATTACCCACTAGTTTGCGCATTGATTCTTAACCTGTTCGTTGTGCCTAAGCATTCTGATCTTCTTGTGCCGCTCGGGTTCGACGCCACACGTTGTTTCCAACCAAGAGAACCAGTGCGGTAAGCGCTACCCACACCAGACTACGTGCGAACTGTTGGTAAGCAGTGGAGGCGATTTGAATCGGCAAACTGTCACCGAATGTGTCGCCCGTTGAATCGGCCAAGTAGGCAACAGCTTGCACGTCACCAGCACTATTGAGCGTTATGGGAATTTGCACAGTTACTCGACTGCCCGGATCAACAGCGATGAGTTCTGAAGGTTTTGCCGTGATTCGATTTGCTCCAGTACCGCTCACAATGACTTGAACATGTGCAGCAAAGGCAGACGAATTGAAAATCGTAATTGGAAGGTCGGCCTTTGTTCCTGGAATGGTTATGTGTCGAGAACCTTCGAGCCGCAATTGATTGAGCAATTCATGTGCTTGTTTAACGTGTGCACGACCAAAATGTTTTGCCGAAGATGACTGCTTCCACGTTTGGGAGTACATCTGGACAGCCGTTGACGCAAGCGACTTACTAACTTGGGTTTCGCCAAAGACATTCTCAACACTCGTTTGTGCCCGCAAGACATCACGTTCAACTTTGCGAACTGAACTATCAAAGGGAAGTGCCGGTTCAAAACGAGTTGCAATGTCAGTCACAGGCGTCGATCCGAGTAACGATGCTAAAGATTCATTTGTGTAGCTTTGCGTTGTTTGAAGTGCTCGAGCAACAGCAGAAAGCGTTTCTGGACCTGGAGCCCAGTTGGCCGGTGTCTTGAGTAATACGTGTCTACTGACATTCGGCGATTCGGCAGTAATCATGCCGAGCTGACTCGAAATGCACCACTGGACAGCAAACGCACTTTGTAACGTGACGCAATCGCTGAGGCTCTGGTCAACAACTAAAGCTCGCTGATTTTTAGTGCGAGCTCGAGCATCGACAGTTGCACTCTTGTCTCCAGCTACGAAAGTGTTTGACACCACAGGGACAACGAGGGAATCAAAACGCGCGCCAAAAGAATCTAATGATGGTTGTGCGCTGTCAGGTAAATACAGAACAGTTCCTGCATTCGGAGTAAGTGCCAAAGCACGTTTAATTGCAGGTTGTTGGTTTCCTGCATTAAGCCGCGCTAAATTGCTGTTCGCGTAAATACTTGGCGTCGTTTTCAATAACGAGATACGTACAGATGTTTCACGTGCTTGCTCTGAGTCGGACTGCGTGAGTAAGTCCAACGCGTAATTATCGACAATGAACGACTGATCATCGAGTGATCCAGAAGTTAGAGACGACAGGCGAGAAGCCTCCGATGAAATAATTGATGCAGCATCTGGTTGATCCGAAACATTTTTCTCACTTGTGAGAACTACTGCTGCGGTTACTCGAGTTGGCGATAGCTGTTGAGTGTTTCCAAACCACGGAATAGCTACAACGTCAGTTACTAAACCGTCTGGGGTAGAAACTCCGACAGGAAATACTCCACTGGCATTAGTTCCCCATACGTTGTCGGCTCGAACAGTGAACGACCAGGCTGCCGTTTCGCCACTGGCCAATTGTGTAATTAATACAGGCTTAGAGTTGGCCGGCGTCAGCCCGGATGCAGTGCGTTTTGCAATAAGACTGTCCAGCTCAGATCGGGTGGCAATAGGCCGACCGGAAATTATGTGAAGGTCTTCGGGCAGTGCTGTGGTTCCTGAATTTGTGACCGACCCAGCCAAGGATAAGAAATCGTGAATCTGACCATCGCTTTGATCGACCTGCTGTGAAATGTCGACTGCTGTGATTTCCAGAACTACAGATTTATCTGTTGCCTGCGCGCTTCCGCCAAAGCCAAGTAGCGCGCTTGCGAATACCACGAGGCTGGCAGCAAATAATCTGCGCAGCTGTGGACTCATCCTTTAAGGATACTTGCGGTTAAACACGAAATACCTGCTTGCGCCTAGGCTAGAGCCCAGTATGAATACTGTTCCAACACCACACGATCTTGCAGCCACGGTTGCGAGGGAGGCTTTCAACGCCATGTCTGGGGTTATGGAACTTGGCCAATTGTTTGAGGCAGCCGGCTTTCAAATCGCGATTGTTGGCGGACCAGTACGAGACGTACTTCTTCATCGCGACATTCATGACTTAGATTTCACGACAAATGCTGTTCCAGAACACATCATTTCGGTGGTCGAACCATGGGCTGACACAGTTTGGGACGTCGGAATTGAATTTGGCACCGTTGGTGTTCGCAAAGGTGATTTCTTTGCGGAAATTACGACATATCGTTCAGAAGCGTACGACCAAGCCAGTCGAAAGCCTGAGGTTTCTTTTGGCACCTCTCTCATCAATGATCTTGAGCGTCGCGATTTCACGATCAATGCGATGGCAGTGCGAATCCCATCAGGTGAATTTGTAGATCCTTTTGGCGGCATCGATGATCTGATGAAAAAGCTCATCCGGACACCACGTCAAGCTGAACTTTCATTTTCCGATGACCCATTGCGCATGATGCGTGCCGCTCGATTTGCAAGCCAACTTGAATTTACTCCAGTTGCCGATGTTGTGATTGCTGCAACTGACATGGCCGAACGTATCTCTATCGTTTCTGCGGAACGTGTGCGCGATGAATTGTCCAAACTTCTTTTGGGTAAGAATCCGCGGCTTGGTCTAGAAATTCTTGAGGGTACAAAAATTTCTGATTTAATTTTGCCGGAACTTCCCGCACTACAACTCGAGATCGACGAGCACCATCGACACAAAGATGTTTATGAACACAGCTTGATCGTGCTTGAACAAGCGATTGATTTAGAGAAGTCACATGCCCCACATCTTGAACCGGATCTAGTGCTACGACTTGCCGCGTTGTTACATGACATTGGTAAACCAAAAACTCGTCGTTTCGAATCTGGTGGCGGAGTGAGTTTTCATCACCACGAAGTAGTTGGCGCGAAACTCGTTCGAAAACGATTGGTTGCGCTGCGCTATTCAAACGAAATTATTGATGACGTCAGCAAACTAATTGAATTACATTTGCGTTTTCACGGTTATGGCGATGGTCAGTGGACTGACGCCGCGGTGCGCCGCTATGTTCGCGACGCTGGAGATCAACTTGTCCGTTTGCACAAACTCACGCGAGCTGACTGCACCACCCGAAACCAGCGCCGCGCGATGATGTTGGCTGCAACGTACGACGATCTTGAGCAACGAATTGATGTTTTGCAAGAGCAAGAGGAACTCAATTCAATGCGGCCCGCTTTGGATGGAAACGAAATCATGCAGATTCTCGGTATTAAACCAAGCGCGCAAGTTGGTTTAGCGTATGACTATTTACTCAATAAACGGCTAGATGAAGGACCTATGGATCGTGAACGAGCCATTGAGCTACTTCATGACTGGTGGGCCAGTCGGGAATAGCCGACGACGTTAATTGTGACGGTCGCGGTTAAGCCACAAAATAGCCGCACTTAAAACTAACGCAGCCGTTATCACTGCAATTGACAGTCCAGCGTGCATCATTGCGGGTACTAAAGCCGCAAGGCAAATACCGAGCACCAGTGAAAAATTGATTGCCATATCGAAAAGTGAAAAAACTCGGCCACGGTGAATGTCATCGATATTGCGTTGCACAGAAGTGTCAGCAGATATTTTTAGCAATTGACCGGCGAAAGCCAATGCACCAGCGGTGATGAAAATAGCTGGACGTGTATCTAGGCTCAGACCGATATCCGCAACGACAACTCCGACAAACAATGCATACATCGCAGATCGTTGTAAGAAGTTGTGGCGCATTGACTGATCGCGGTCTGAATCACTATTGCCCTTGAGTACGAATGCACTCACTAGCGCTGCCGCAAAGGCGCCAGCAGCAGCGAATCCAGCAGCCAGACCAAAGTCAACGACTGCAGCACTGGGATTTTCAGCATGCCATTGAGTCCGAGCAAGTAGCAACGTACGCACGGTGAGAATTCCAAATGCAAAACGTTGCAGTAAGACGGCAAACATGGCATTGCGTGTGGCATGCGTTGCGCGCAACTTAGTGATGCCATCTACTAGCCCAACTGCAACATTGCGAAGCTTTTCGCGGGACTCGCGAGTTTCACCGTGCGGGCCAAGTAACTTCTTGGGTGAAATAGAAAGAGCGAAAAGAGATGCCGCGCTAGCGAGCACAACACCACAGCAAATCAAAACTGCATTTGTTGAGTCTGTGTTGCCAGCAAAGTGTTGGATCGCCAATCCGCATGTGGCAGCTATCGAAGCTCCAGCGGTGCCTAGGGTTGGAAAAAGCGCGTTGGCACTCACGAGTTGATCATTGGGAACAACGTGTGGGATTGAAGCAGCCAAGGCGGCTTGCAGAAAACGATTTACCCCCAAGCTCACTACAACTAATAGGGCAAGTGGCGTGCTTTCGGAGTGGTTGTAGACCAAGGCGGCTAAGCCCATCATCGTGATTGCCCGGACAAGGTTGGCCATTGCCAATATCTTGCGTCGCGACCAGCGGTCAATAAAGACGCCAACAAACGGTCCGATAACGGAATAGGGCAACAGCAAGACTCCGAAGGACAGGGCGATGGCCGCAGGGTTTGCTGCGCGTTCTGGTGAAAACAGCACAAAACTGGCCAATGCCGTTTGCAATAAACCATCGCCTGCCTGCCCAGAAACCCTTACGGCTACTAGACGACGGGCTTGGATCGGTCGAAAAATATCGAAGATCTGGTTATTGCCCAATGTCATGATTTCCACACTAGTACCTCAGCGAAAACCCACTGAAATGGGCAAAACGGACATTTTTGCGAACGTTGGACCAACAGAGTGTTATCAAAAAGTTACCGAAACAAACACAAACAAAGACAGAAACAGAAAGACTCGGACAATACATTGATCTTGTCGTAAGGAGTTTCCCCGTGTACGCACCCGAACGCTACCGCTCTATCGTTGAGCGCGTTGTTGGCTTCGGTCGCGCATCCGTAAACGACTTAGCTGACGATCTTGATGTCACTCCCGAAACCATTCGTCGAGACCTGAGCCATCTCGAGCGTCAAGGTCTAGTTCGACGAGTACATGGTGGAGCCGTTCCGGTCGGCCGAGTCATCCTCGAACCATCTGTTGACTCTCGCAATGCTGTCTTGGTGGCACAAAAGAATGACATTGCTAGCGCAGCAGTTGCCGAAATCCCCACTCAAGGCGCGGTGATTGTTGATGCCGGCACCACGACCTCACGTCTCTTGTCACTCATCCCAGAAGATTACGAAATTACCGTTATTACAAATTCGGTAGAGCACGCACTTGCAACTGCAAATCGTCCGAACATCAACACACTTCTTATCGGTGGTCGAGTTCGCACGCGCACGCTTGCATGCGTAGATCAGTGGGCCTTGGATGCTCTCAGTGGAATCTATGCGGATGTCGCCATCCTGGGAACCAATGGCATCAGTGTTGATCATGGATTAACAACACCTGATTCTGCAGAAGCCACGGTAAAGCGCGCCATGTTAAATGCAGCGCGACGCAAAGTGGTCTTGGCCGACCATTCAAAATTTGGCGAAGACCATTTCGCACAATTTGGTTCACTGAGCGATATCGATTTAGTCATTACTGACAAGCAGACTGATCGCAAGTACCTCGACGAACTGTCAATGATCGATGTTCCGGTGGTGGTCGCATGATTGCAACAGTGACACTTAATCCAAGCATTGATCGCCAACTTGTCATTGATGACCTCTCGATCGGCGAAGTAAATCGCGCTGATCTTGATCAAATTCACCCAGGTGGAAAAGGCGTGAATGTATCGCGCGCCTTGAAGAGCTTCGGTGAAGAAACCTTCGCGATTCTCGTAGGCGCTTCCTTAGGTGGCCGTTGGTTCGACGAACAGCTCACTGAGCTAGGAATTGATCATGAAGTAATCATCACTTCTGGCGTAACGCGAAGTAACCTCACAATCGTTGAACGAAATGGCACAGTAACCAAGATCAATGAGCAAGGATTCTCGATCTCTCCAGAAATTTTGGAAGAGGTTCGTGCTGCGCTTGGAAAACTTGATTTAACAAACCAGTGGGTTGTCTTCGCAGGGCGACTAAATCAGGGCGCACCAACTGACACCTACCTACATTTGGCACAGCACGCACGTTCACTTGGCGCTCGCGTTGCTATTGATGCCAGCGATGTCGAACTTTCAGATTCGTTGTGGAGCGATGGTCCCGACTTGATCAAGCCAAACCAACATGAGCTTGCATCAATTGTTGGACGCGAACTCGTCACTATTAATGACGTCATTGATGCATCGCGCGAAATCATTGCTCGTGGTGTTAAGGCAGTTTTGTGCAGCCTAGGTGCTGACGGTGCGGTGTATGTGACTGCAGATAAGGCCGTGCATGCCGAACCAGTTCATCCAGTCAACGGTGTGCCTGTAGGCGCAGGCGACATTATGTTGGCAACTTTCCTAGCGGGCGGAGCGAATGAAGGCGCCTTGGCTGGAGCAGTGGCATGGTCTGCTGCATCAGTAGCTTTGCCCGGAACATCAATCCCAACTCCGGCTCAAGCAGCTGCAGTTGAGGTTCGACTAAATGGCGATTTAGATTCCGCACGAACATTGGTTGAGGTGGCATAACGTGTCCGTGTTTTCTGCAGAACTCGTCAAGTTAGATATGACATCAACCGACAAAGTTGAAGCCATCCGTGAACTTGCTGAACTCGTCGTTGCTCAGGGCCGCGGTACTGATGTTGATGCCATCGTTGCCGATGTACTTGCTCGTGACGAAATGGGAACCCCACAAGTTGAAGGTGTAGCGATTCCTCACGCGCGTACTAGCGGAGTGTCCACAGCAAGCGTTGCTGTTGGACGTACTGCGGGTGTTGTGTTTGATCCTGAAGAAGGACCTGCAACAACAATTTTCATGATCCTTGTTCCAGACTCTGCCTCAGATGAACACATCGTTATTTTGTCCGGACTTGCCCGTCGATTGATGGATCCAGATTTCACTGCGCTCTTGCGTAGTGCAAGCACTGCAGAAGAATTAGCAACTGCACTTGGTCAAGGAGATGACAACTAAATGAAGCTCATCGCGATTACTTCATGTGCAACTGGAATTGCACACACGTACATGGCAGCCGAAGCACTTGAACGTGCGGGCAAGGCAGCCGGTCATGAAATTTGGGTCGAGACTCAAGGTGCTGGTGGCTACAAGCCGCTAGGTGCAGACATCGTTTCGCAGGCAGACGCAATCATCTTCGCTAATGACGTCGGCATTCGCGACAAGGAGCGCTTTGACGGTTGCAAGATCGTGCAAAGCACTCCGAAAGAAGCAATCAAGAATGCCAAAGGCTTGATCGAACAAGCCGAACAACTAGTTTCTGGAAGTTAATAGCTTTCAGAATTGACGCACTTGCAACCCCGCAGGTGTGATCGCTAAGAAAGGAACAGCTCGTGAGTGCTGGTACTAATTTGCGCCAGTGGTTAATGACTGGTGTCAGTTACATGATTCCATTTGTTACCGCAGGTGGAATTCTCATTGCAATCGGATTCATGATTTCCGGTGACCCTGCTGGATTCACAAACATTCAGGTCAATGACGCGCTCGCTGGCGCGATCACTTCTGCTGATGGTGTGACTACAGATCTCGAAATGAAGCTACGTGTTGGCGCCCTAATCTTCCAGTTAGGTGCTGCACTATTCGGCTTCTTGCTACCTGTTCTTGGTGGCTACATTGCGTTCGGCATTGCTGATCGTCCAGGTCTTGTCCCAGGCTTCCTTGCTGGTGCACTTGCTGGTTCAGTCGGCGCTGGCTTCCTAGGTGCAATGGTCGGCGGTCTTCTTGCCGGTTTCGTTGCTCGTTGGATTTCGGAGCGCAACGTTCCATCGGCACTACGTAGCATCATGCCTATCGTTGTGAACCCACTTTTGAGCTCGATCCTCGTTGGCCTTGCCATGATCTTCGTAGTTCGCACAATCGTTAAGCCAATCAACGAAGGTCTAACCGACTGGTTGAACGGTCTTGGCACCGGCTCACTCGTGATCCTTGGCATCGTCCTTGGCCTCATGATGGCATTCGACATGGGTGGACCTCTTAACAAGGTTGCTTACACCTTCGCTACCGCTGGCATCGTCAGCGCTGCTAAGGCAGGCATTGCACCTAACGGCCCAGACAACTCGGCATACATCGCTATGGCTGCAGTTATGGCTGCTGGTATGACTCCTCCATTGGGTCTTGCACTTGCAACCGTCATTCGCAAGAAGCTCTTCACTGACGCTGAAATCGAAAACGGTAAGGCAGCTTGGGTTCTTGGCGCATCCTTCATCACCGAAGGCGCTATCCCATTCGCAGTAGTTGATCCACTACGTGTTATTCCAAGCCTCATGCTTGGTTCAGCCGCAGCTGGCGCAACCGTTGCACTCCTTGGCGCAACATTGAATGCACCACATGGTGGTATTTGGGTTCTTCCATTGATTGGTAACCCACTTGCATTCCTTGCTGCACTTGTTGTTGGCACCGTTGTTACTGCTGGTGCAGTAATCGTTGCTAAGAGCTCAAACAAGGCAGTTGCTGCATAAGTAACACCTGAGTGAAAACTCGAGGTACCCCATCACTTGTACGTTCAAGTGGTGGGGTACCACACTCATAAGACCAGTACGAAATTTATCTCCGAAGAAAGTTGTCAGAACATGCCAAGTCAAGTCGTCACCGTAGCCAGCAAAGTTGGCCTCCATGCTCGTCCTGCGTCGCTATTAATTAAGGCGTCTGCTGCTGCGGGTGTGCCTGTGACGATTGGCCGTGTTGGCGAAGCTCCGGTGAATGCTGCGAGCATGTTGTCAGTTTTGGCTCTCGGCGCCAAGCACGGTGAGTCTGTCGAAATCACTGTTGCTGATGGCGACAACTCGGATACAATTTTGGCCAGCTTGGTTGAGATTGTTACCACTGACCACGACGCATAACAATGTCACTTCAAGGTATTGGTGTCTCGCCGGGTGTAGTAGTCGGTGATGTTCATCGCATCGTTCACATTGATGTGACCCAACCGGTTCCTGGCACTGCCGCGTCTGTTCTTGCTGCACTTGATGCAGTCGCAACCGACCTTGAGCACCGTGCCGAAAATATCGATCTTGACATTGCTAAGGATGTTCTTTCTGCTCAGGCAATGATTGCCCGCGACCCATCATTGGAAGAAGCGCTATCTCAAATCCTTCAGGCAGATACCCAGTACAACGATGTGCGTCCAGCCATCGAAGAAGCGTTCTCGGGTTTTCGCAACGCACTACTTTCGCTCGGAGGCTACTTTGCTGAACGAGTTGAAGACCTAGATGAAATCGCGCATCGCACTGTTCTTAAACTCAGCGGACTTGAAGCCGAAGATGTTGCGCTGACTAAGCCAAGCATTGTGATTGCCCAAGACCTCACGCCTGCTGACACAGCGGCGCTTGACTTGAATTACGCCTTAGCCCTTGTGGTGGAAAAGGGCGGACCAACTAGTCACACGGCAATCGTTGCTCGAGGACTTGGTATCCCCGCCATCGTAGGTTGTGCGGGCGCGCTTGAACTTTCCTCTGATCTCACGGTCCTCGTTGATGGTCGCGAAGGTGTTGTGATTCCTTCGCCAAGTGCACAAGAAGTAACGCAGCGCCAAGATCACGAAGCCAGTTTGCGTGCGCGTGCTGAATCTGTGACAGGTCCAGGTCGATTGGCTGATGGCACTGCCGTTGCATTGATGGGAAATGCGGGCAATGAAAACGACGCATTGTCAGCTGCCGCAGCACAGGCAGAAGGAATCGGCCTGTTCCGAACCGAGCTGTTGTTCTTAGATCGCCAAACCGAACCGTCAGTTGACGATCAAGTACAGATGTATCGCGCGGTATTCGATGCACTAGGTGAGCGCAAAGTTATTGTGCGCACTCTTGATGCCGGAAGCGACAAACCCGTTCCGTTCCTCAACGCAGTCACCGAAGAGAATCCCGCTCTCGGTGTGCGCGGATGGCGACTGACGCGAATTGCCAATGATGTACTCGAGCGTCAACTCGAAGCCATTGGAATTGCCGCAAGCCAAACATCAGCGGATGTATGGGTGATGGCACCGATGATTGATACGCCTCAAGAGGCGGCTGAATTCGCTAGCCGAGCTCGTGCACATGGAATTTCTCACGTAGGGGTAATGATCGAAACTCCTGCTGCTGCCCTATTGGCAGACAAGGTTCTTGCCGAAGTTGACTTCGCAAGCTTGGGAACAAATGATCTGACGCAGTATGTCATGGCTGCCGATCGCCTTGATTCTCGTCTAAGTGATCTCACTTCGTCATGGCATCCAGCAGTATTGCGCGCAATTTCGCAAGCAGCCAGTGCAGCGAATGAACTTGGCAAGCCAATCGGAGTGTGCGGTGAGTCAGCAGCAAATCCACAACTCGCAGCCGTGCTTCTCGGTCTTGGAGTGACGAGTTTGTCCATGGCACCTTCAGCAATTGCTGAAGTGCGTGGTTATCTTGCGGGACTTGATTTAGGCGCATGCCATCGAGCAGCGCACGCAGCGATAAACGCTTTCAGTGGTGAAGAAGCGCGAGAACAAGTCACACAAATTCTGGGCAACTAAACCTGAGGATTTGCAGCTCGACCTTCTGTGCTGAGCAGAACAATTACTGAGTCGCTGGTGATACCGAGCGCATTACGTCGTTCGTCGGTTGAAAGCGCAGCGCGCACACCTGCAAGCGTGGCAGCGCCGCAAGGGCCTGCATCGATATCAAGATCATGCAATGCAGACAGCGCACTACGAGCCTGCTCGTCAGTGAGTGACACGGCAGCATCGACACCTGCCTGATGAAATGGCCACGAATCACTTGAGGGTGTTCCACAATTCATTCCCGACATGATCGTGACTCCGGTATCCACAGACGTTAATTCACCGGAAGCGAGTGAGCGTAGAACACAGTCGGCAACAGTGGGCTCAACTGACAATACGCTTGCAGCGCTGTCGTCACGACTGCGATAGTGCGCAACCACAGAATGCAAGAAGGATCCAACTCCAACAGGTACCGCGACCAGGTCAGCAGGATAAGCACTCACTTCGCGAAGTTGTTCATCTACTTCGCAACACAAGGTTGTATATCCCTCGATGATCCATTCCGGGATATCTGTATACCCTGACCACGACATGTCTTGGATGTGAATGCCATTTGCTAAATCTGCTGTGATTGCTTTTGCGGCATCGACCGCTTCATCGTACGTTGCGTCGAGCACTGTGACGTGTGCACCTTCACCGCGCACATTATTAATCGCAAGTTCACTGACACCACGAGGGATCACGATAAAGCAGTCAAGCCCAAGTTGTTTTGCCATGTGAGCAACAGCGCGCCCGTGGTTACCATCGGTGGCAGCGACAAGTGTTGGTGGATGTGATCGGTCGATGGCACTAGCAACCTGTGCAAGCGATGTGGGCTGCGCTGCGTTGGTTAGCGCCTGGGCTACTGCCCACGATGCCCCGAGCACCTTAAACGCAGCTAAATTCAACCGCGCAGACTCGTCTTTAACAAATACTCGTCCAATGCCTAGTTCCTGAGCCAGCGAAGGTAGTTCGATGAGTGGCGTGTATTCGTAGTTGCTCAGGCTCTGATGAAACTTCGCGACGGCCGAGGAAGGTGCATCACACTTCCAGTTTCGCGCGGAGGGATTCGCGTACCACGTCATTTCAAAAGTGTAGGGGAATGCCAACGGGCCAGACCAAAAAGGTCTGACCCGTTGATAAAGGAGCGTTAGTTAGCGAACTAGG
>CANFIL010000033.1 GCA_947447095.1 Actinomycetota bacterium
GTCCACGACACGTCCACAAGCCGCTCTGCTTGTGCCAATAAGTCATCAGCATTCACGCAATCACGACGGTGGACAGAGACTCCTGAGCCGCGTGTTACGAAACCAAAGACGTCGTCTCCAGGAACAGGTGTGCAGCACCTAGCAAGCTTTACCCACGTGTCCTGTGCCCCGTCAACAGTTACGCCTGAATCCCCCTTGGAAGGCTTCCGAGTTGTAGATAACGCCGAAACGATTTCAGAGCCGTCCTCAATGGATTCCTCAAGACCGCCGTGCGCTGTCAGTAGACGAGTCACGACAGTTTGAGCGCCAAGATGCCCTTCACCTACCGCGGCATAAAGCGACGTGACATCCGCATAGTTTGCATCGGCAGCAAGAGTATTGAGCATGCTGCTGGTCAAGAGACGCAAAGGAACGCCTTGCTTCTTCATGGCCTTAAGAATGTGATCCTTGCCAGTTTCAATGGCTTCTTCGCGGCGTTCTTTCGAGAACCATGCCTTAATCTTGGAGCGGGCACGAGCGCTAACGGCAACATTGAGCCAGTCGCGGCTTGGTCCAGCGTTGTCCGCTTTATTAGTAATAATTTCAATCGCATCGCCGTTGTTGAGCTTGGTATCCAGTGGCGCAAGCTTGCCGTTTACGCGGGCACCCACACAACGGTTGCCTACTTCGGTGTGCACTGAGTAAGCGAAATCGATTGGTGTGCTGCCTGCTGGTAGTGCTACGACCTCACCCTTTGGCGTAAATACATAAACTTCGGCAGCGCCAAGATCGTCGCGCAAAGAATCGAGGAAATCGCTTGGATCTTCGGTCTCGCGTTGCCAATCCAACAGTTGACGCACCCAGCCAAGATCATCTGGTCCGGATTTGCCGCTTACGTTTGGCTGCTTATAGCGCCAATGGGAAGCTACACCGTATTCAGCTGCCCGATGCATTTCGTGTGTGCGAATTTGGAATTCAACAGGCTTACCAGATGGTCCGATAACAGTGGTGTGCAGTGATTGATACATCGTGAACTTTGGCATCGCGATGTAATCCTTGAAACGTCCTGGTACTGGATTCCAACGGTTGTGAATAATGCCGAGGGTTGCATAGCAGTCTTGAACTGAATCCACCAAGACTCGAACGCCCAAAAGGTCGTAAATGTCTTGAAAGTCGCGGCCGCGCACAATCATCTTTTGGTAGATGCTGTAGAAGTGCTTAGGTCGACCAACGACTTCGCCCTCGACTCCTGAATCTAAAAGGTCATGACGAACAGCGCCAAGAATTTCAGCAAGGTACTCATCACGTGCTGGAGCACGTTCACTGACAAGCCGTGCGATTTCCTCGAACATTTTTGGGTAAAGCGTTGCGAAAGCCAGATCTTCTAGTTCCCACTTGATGGTGTTCATTCCAAGACGATGCGCCAATGGAGCATAAATTTCTAAGGTCTCTCGTGCCTTTTGTTCCTGCTTTTCAACTGACATGTAAGAGAGTGTGCGCATGTTATGTAGTCGGTCTACCAACTTAATAACGAGAACGCGAATGTCGCGCGCCATTGCAACAACCATTTTACGAACAGTCTCTGCTGCTGAGGCTTGCCCGAACTTCACCTTGTCGAGCTTTGTGACTCCGTCTACAAGGCCTGCCACTTCATCGCCAAAATCTTTACGTAACTGATCGAGAGAATATTCTGTGTCTTCCACTGTGTCGTGAAGTAATGCAGCAATGATCGTCGATGACGTCATACCCAGATCGGCGAGTAGTCCAGCAACTGCGACCGGGTGTGTGATGTACTCGTCACCGGATCGACGCATCTGGTGTCTGTGCAAATATTCGGCATATTGATAAGCGCGGATAATCTCATCGCGTGAGCTCGCTGGATGGAAAGTTAACAACGTATCGATGACGCCCTGAATGTCGTCAGTTAGAGGACTTTCGAGGCCCTCTGGGAAGCGTGCGGCAACGGCAAGCGCTATCGATGCGTCAGATTCGCTAGTAGCCATAAACCCTCCCTGTTTGGCAAGTGTAGATCAAACTCTCACCTAGCCAAATACAGTGAAGACCTCGGTATCGGGAAAGGTTTCTTCGAACTTCTTATCGCCGCCAAGGAATTCCAGGTTGAGTAACACTGCAAAGCCTGACAATGTTGCTCCGCACAGCTCTACGAGTTGCCCTGCTGCGCACGCTGTACCACCGGTTGCAAGGACATCGTCTACCAAAAGCACATGGTCGTCGTTCGAAAGGGCGTCGCGATGAATCTCGATTGCGTCTTGACCGTATTCCAGGCTGTACTCAACGCGAAAAGTTTCACGAGGCAATTTGCCTTTTTTCCGAATAGGCACAAAGCCAACACCCATGTGTGAAGCAAGTGCTGCGCCAACCATGAATCCACGTGCTTCGATACCCGCGATCTTGGTTACCTTGCGATCGGCAAAGTGCTTGGCGCAAACGTCAAGCACGTATGCCATTGCGTCAGGATCTGAGAAAACAGGGGTCAGGTCCTTAAAGAGCACGCCTGGCGTTGGATAATCAGCAATCTCAACGATTAATGATTCGGCATGCTCACGGGACACGGTTAACTCCCCTGGCGCTTTGAGCGAGTCTTCTTAACTCGTTGCTGACGAGGTCCAGCAGGTGCAACGTATGCGCCAGCAGTTACCGGAATGAGAAGCTCACCTTCGGCGCCTGCATTCTTTCGACGATTTTCGACCCGCTTACGAAGTGCCTTCATTTCAGGCTGACGTTCCTTGATGACAGCAAGAATCGGTGTCGCAATAAAGATCGATGAATACGTGCCAACCAGCATTCCAACGAATAGCGCCAAGGCGAGATCGTTAAGTGTTCCCGCGCCGAGCATGACTACCCCGACGACCAAGATGGAAAGGACGGGCAAAAGGGCAACGATTGACGTGTTGATGCTTCGAGCAAGCGTCTGATTGAGCGCTAGATTTGCCGCGTCACTGTAGGTCATGCGACTTCCAGCAGTGAGACCAGCAGTATTTTCACGCACCTTGTCGAATACAACAACGGTGTCATACAGCGAGAAACCAAGAATGGTTAAGAATCCGATGACTGTTGCTGGAGTAACTTCAAATCCACTGAGGGCATAGATGCCAACAGTGATCAAGACGTCATGAACTAGCGCAATCAAGCCGGCAAGAGCCATTGGCCATTCAAAATACAGTGCAAGGAAAAGTGCAACCAAGAAGAGGAATACAGCTAGAGCCTTTGCGGCGTTTTTGGAAACTTCACTACCCCAGGTTGGGCCGACCATTTGGACCTTGATGTCCGTATCAGCAACACCGAATTCTTTAGCGAGTGCGGCGTTAACCGCGTTTGATTCTGTGGTGTCCAAAGTTGGAGTCTGCACCCGAATCGTGTCGCCACCAACAATCGTTACTGACGATGCAGTGACGCCTTCAGATGCAACAGCATCTCGTGCAGCAGTAACTTCCGCCGTTGTTGGGTTTGAGACGGGCACGGAATATTCAGCGCCACCCTTAAATTCAATGCCGAGAGTCAGTCCGCGAGTTGCCAAAGTCCCGATTGACAGCAACAAAACAAGTGCTGAGATGACGAACCAGGTCTTACGCTTTCCGACGAAGTCGTAGGACACGCGACCCGTGTACAGGTTATGGCTGAGTTTGCCCAAGCGCGACATTACTGTGCCACCTCACTTTGCGTTGTTGTGACTTCTCGATTGACGGTTACGCCAGTCCACTTAGACCCACTGTTCATCCACTTGGATTTTGCAGCGAGTGTCACGAGTGGACGAGTGAAGAGGAACGCCACCACGATGTCGATCAACGTCGTCAATCCCAGTGTGAACGCGAAACCACGAACGCTACCAACGGACAAGTAATACAAAACCGTTGCAGCTAGGAATGAAACGAAGTCAGCAGCAAGGATTGTGCGTCGAGCACGAACCCAGCCAGCGTCGACAGCTGTGCGAAGGCGCTTTCCATCACGCAATTCGTCTCGAATTCGTTCAAAGTAAACAATGAAAGAGTCAGCTGTGATACCAATGGCAACGATCGCACCAGCAATACCGGCCAACGTCAACGTGAAGCCGATTTCGCGACCAAGCACGATGAACGTGAAGTATGTAATGGCAGCGGCCAGAACCAAGCTCACTACAGCAATGACACCAAGTGCTCGGTAGTAGAGCAAAAGATAAATCACAACGAGTAGCAAACCGAATGCGCCCGCAAGTAGACCTGCACGCAATTGATCGTTACCCAGTGTTGGTGAAATCTGTTGAACTTCATCAACGTTCAAGCTGATGGGAAGTGCGCCGTATTTCAACACCTGTGAGAGAGCTTTAGCCTCTTCGGCGGTGAAGTTACCAGTGATTGTGGCTTGGCCGCCGAGAATCGGTTCGTTAACTGTTGGAGCGCTAACAATGAGTCCATCGAGCACTATGCCGAACTGGTTGTTAGGTTCCTTTTGTGCAGACAACGTTTTGGTAGCTTCTGCAAACTTCTTGGCGCCTTCGGTTGTCAATGTGAGATCAACTTGCCATGCTCCAGCACCGGATTGAGGCAATCCAGCTGTGGCACTTGCAATGTCAGATCCTGTGAGCAATGCCGGAGCGAGTGCAAACTTGAGCGACGCATCGCGCTGGCACGTGATGAGATACTGCGCTTCATCGTCAACCGAGCCGACCATGACATCAGACTTGTCGCAGTTGAGTGCTTGAAAACGTTTGCCGAATTCTTCGTCTGCGGTCTTTGCCTGAATCGGAGCCTTCAGCAATTCTGGTGCAACCGAAACAGTCGGAGTTGGTGCTGGTGTCGCTGATGCGCTCGGGCTTGCTGAAGCACTTGGTGTGCTCGAGCCGGATGCTGAAGGCGTTGCACTTACAGATGGCTTAGCTGCTGGAGAACCGTAGTCAATAGCAAGAACAGGTCGGAAGTTTAGCTTTGCAGTGGTCTTGAGCTGATCAACAACTCCACGACCAGTAACACCTGGAATCGTCACGATAATCTTGGTGCTTGCGCCTGAACCCTGAGTTGTCACTTCGGCTTCCGCTACGCCGAATCCATCCACGCGTTCGCGAATGATGGAAACGGTTTGGGCAATCTGTTCCGTGCTAATGGGCTCGGAACCGGTTGATACGGGCGTAAGGATGACCTGGGTTCCACCCTGTAGATCAAGTCCTAGCTTTGGTGCGTGGCTCTTGTTGGGTAAGAATGCCCAAACTGCCAAGCCCAGCACTGCAATGCCGAGGAACAATAACGAGCGACTGGGTCGATAGTGCTGGGCCACAAGTCACACTTTCTCTAGGGGACGATTACTGGGCATGTCATACGACAAACACCTTGATTTACCTTAGTGGATAGGGCGAAACTCCCCTACAACGCCACTAGTCCAAGGGTAATTGGGCCGACCAGCTCGGCACTTCACGACCAAGGGCAACCCAGGCCATCCCTGTGGCGATTCGGCCGCGTTGAGTGCGGCTCATGTAACCCTCACGAACCAAGTAAGGCTCGCACACGGTATCCACGGTTTCAGGCTCTTCGGCCACCGCCAAAGCCAGCGTAGATAGGCCAACGGGACCCCCGTTGAACTTGTCGATGAGCGCTGTAAGGACTGCACGATCAAGGCGGTCAAGTCCGCGTTCGTCGATTTCGTACAGCTCGAGTGCTGCCTTTGTCGAGGTCATGTCCAAAATGCCCTTGTTGTGCACTTGTGCGTAATCGCGCGAGCGTCGTAGAAGTCGATTAGCGATTCGAGGGGTGCCCCGAGAACGACCAGCTATTTCATGGGCGCTATCAATGTCAATCTCAATGTCCAAGCGAAGTGCCGAGCGCGAAACGATGGCCTGAAGTTCGCTGGGCTCGTAGTAATCAAGTTGCGCGGTGAAGCCAAAGCGATCGCGCAGCGGAGCAGGCAACATTCCCGCTCTAGTCGTTGCTCCGACTAATGTGAACGACGGCAATTCAAGTGGAATTGATGTTGCTCCTGCGCCTTTGCCAATCATGACATCGACGCGGAAATCTTCCATCGCCATGTATAGCATTTCTTCCGCAGAACGTGAAACTCGATGAATCTCATCAATGAAGAGAACTTCACCGGGAATCAGACTGGACAGAATGCTCGCGAGATCTCCAGCGTGTTGAATTGTTGGACCGCTGGTGATGCGAAGAGGTGCTCCAACTTCACTGGCAATGATCATCGCAAGTGTTGTCTTGCCAAGTCCCGGTGGCCCAGCAAGTAAAATATGCTCCGAGCTTGCCGAACGAGCTTTTGCCGCATCAAGCACCAAGCCAAGTTGTTGTTTGACTCGACTTTGCCCTACGAACTCCGTGAGTGACGCGGGACGCAAAGCTGCTTCGGCCGCACGTTCCGCCGGTGTGCTCGAGACACTTGTAATGAAATCTTCGCTCATGAGTTACCCAGCATTTGTAATGCTTGGCGCAGCAAGCCAGCGATATCAGTGTCATCAGAACTGGTCTGAGTGGCAAGAGTCGCCACGGCTTTGGTGGCATCTTTATTAGTCCAGCCAAGACCAACGAGTGCCTGCGTGACTTGTTCTTGCCACCCGGTTGCCGCAACTGAAACTCCAGGCGAACCTGCATAACCGATTCGGTCTTTGAGTTCAAGGACAAGTCGTTGCGCACCCTTGGTGCCCACGCCAGGCGTCTTTGTGAGGCGTGCGATGTCTTCGTTAGCAATCGCGGCGCGTAGATCCTCAGCAGACATAGACGCCAAAATTGTAAAAGCGAGTTTTGGACCAAAGCCACTCACGCCTTGAATGATTTCGAATAGCTCGCGGCTGTGCGAAGATTCAAAGCCGAATAAGGTCAACGAGTCTTCACGCACGACAAGTGAAGTTGCCAGTGTTATCGAATGGCCAACTCTGGCGGTTGAGATCGTTTGAGGCGAGCACATGACGTGCATCCCGACGCCACCTAAGGCAACAACAAGCGAATCCAGTCTCGCTTCTAAAACATCTCCAGTAATACTTGCGATCATTGTGCTTGCCTCGCTAGTCCTTCGGCAACACGCTGCTGCCCTACTCCGCGCATGGCGTGGCACAGGGCAAGAGCTAAGGCATCAGCAGCGTCAGCAGGTTTTGGCGGCGAGGACAAATTGAGAATACGAGTGACCATGGAAGTCACTTGTGCTTTGTCTGCACGACCGTAGCCAGTAACAGCAGCCTTCACTTCTGTTGGTGTGTAAAGCGCTGTATCAATACCCAGACGCGTGGCGTTGAGAAGTGCAACTGCACTTGCCTGCGCCGTACCCATCGCGGTACGAACATTGAGCTGGCTGAAGACGCGTTCTACCGCGACGAAATCCGGCTGGTAGGTATCCATCAGGGCCGATAATTCCTGATCGAGTTGGAGCAAGCGAGCTGGCAATTCGGCGTCAGAATCGGTTCGCACGACATGCACAGAGACAAACTGTGACCGACGATGACCATCGACATCCACAATTCCAACACCACAACGCGTTAAACCGGGGTCTATACCCATGATCCGCATGCGGGTCGCCTCTCTACGAACATCTGTTCGAATAGCCTATGGGAAAACACGGGCAAATAGCGACATTGTCACGATTTGGCGCGCCCAAAGGCTTCACCGACGGCGGATTAGGCGTCTAGCTCAGCCAGGATTTCGTCAGAAACATCAAAGTTTGCGTAGACGTTTTGAACTTCGTCGCTATCTTCCAAGGCATCAATCAAACTGAAGACCTTGCGAGCGGTGTCTGCATCCACATCAACTGACATCGATGGCAAAAACGTAGCTTCCGCTGATTCGTAATCAATGCCCGCTGCTTGCAGTGCAGTTCGCACGGCTACAACGTCTGTTGCTTCGGAAACGATCTCGAATGATTCACCAAGGTTGTTGACTTCTTCGGCGCCGGCATCAAGAACAGCATCTAAAATCGCGTCTTCGCTGGCTGATATAGCAGCAACGATCACGACACCTTTGCGATTGAACAAGTAGGACACCGATCCTGGATCAGCCATTGTGCCACCGTTACGTGTTACAGCAACGCGTACTTCAGATGCCGCGCGGTTGCGATTATCAGACAAACATTCGATGAGAAGCGCAACGCCATTAGGACCGTAGCCTTCGTACATGATGGTCTGGTAATCAGCGCCGCCAGCTTCCGCACCGGAACCACGCTTTACGGCGCGGTCGATGTTGTCATTGGGAACCGAGCTCTTCTTGGCCTTTTGGATGGCGTCGTACAAGGTCGGGTTACCAACTGGATCTCCGCCACCAACACGAGCAGCAACTTCAATGTTTTTGATCAGCTTGGCAAACAATTTTCCGCGACGTGAATCAATCACAGCCTTCTTGTGTTTGGTTGTTGCCCATTTGGAATGGCCGCTCATGATGCCCTCACAATGTCGATAAATAGTTGGTGGATGCGTAGATCATCAGTGATCTCAGGATGGAAAGACGTTGCCATGACGTTGCCTTGGCGCACCGCCACGATTCGATCCGTCTCGTCATTTGTAGCAGCCGCAGGAATGGATGCAAGCACTTCCACGTCTGGACCAATTGATGCCACAAGTGGCGCCCGAATGAAAAGGGCGTGGAATGGCACATCGCCGATCGCAGGGATGTCGAGATCGATTTCGAAGCTGTCTACCTGACGACCGAATGCATTGCGTTGAGCAATGATGTCCAACCCACCGATAGTTTCCTGATCGGCTCGCCCATCTGTCACTGTGTTCGACAGCATGATGAGCCCAGCGCACGAGCCATACATTGGCATGCCTTGCTGCTGCATAGCGCGAAGTGGCTTAAAAAGATCATTCTTAATGGCAAGAATGCTCATGGTGGTGGATTCCCCACCGGGCACGACAAGTCCATCGATGTTTTCAAATGACTTGGCAGTCTTGACTGCAACAGCATTTACGCCTGAGTCGCTCAAGGCCCGGATGTGTTCTCGCACATCACCTTGGATGGCAAGAACCCCGATTGTCGGAGTCTTGCTCATTACCAGCCGCGTTCTGCCAAACGATGAGGAACTGGGATGTCTGCAACGTTGATACCGACCATGGCTTCGCCAAGTCCGCGTGAAACGTTTGCAATCACGTCAGCATCTTCGTAGTGCATGGTTGCCTGAACGATTGCGTTTGCACGCTGTGCCGGATTGCCAGACTTGAAAATACCCGAGCCTACGAAAACGCCATCTGCGCCCATTTGCATCATCATTGCGGCATCAGCTGGTGTTGCAATTCCACCGGCTGTGAACAGTACGACCGGAAGTTTTCCATTGCGTGCAACTTCAACTACGAGATCATAAGGAGCTTGGATTTCCTTGGCTGCTACATAAAGTTCGTCTTCGGCCATCGAGCTCAAGCGGTTGATCTCTGCGCGGATCGTGCGCATGTGCATTACTGCGTTGGACACATCGCCGGTTCCTGCTTCGCCCTTTGAGCGAATCATTGCGGCACCTTCGTTGATACGACGAAGTGCTTCACCAAGATTTGTTGCACCACAAACGAAAGGCACTGTGAATGCCCACTTGTCGATGTGATGTGTGTAGTCAGCTGGGGTAAGAACTTCGGATTCGTCGATGTAGTCCACACCCAAGCTTTGTATGACCTGCGCTTCAACGAAGTGGCCAATGCGAGCCTTTGCCATGACTGGAATGGAGACTGCATCGATGATGCCTTGAATCATGTCTGGATCGCTCATTCGCGATACGCCACCCTCGGCGCGAATGTCAGCAGGAACTCGTTCAAGTGCCATAACAGCAATTGCGCCAGCGTCTTCAGCAATCTTTGCCTGTTCTGCGTTGACGACGTCCATGATGACGCCACCCTTGAGCATGTCGGCCATGCCGCGCTTGACTCGGTCGGTACCGGTAACGGCGTTGTTACTGACGTTCGATGTCATGACATTCCTTTTCACAAGTTCTATGAGGTTTCCATAAGTCTAGCGACCACAGTGGGGTTCCTGCTTACCGAAGGGAGGCAGGTAGCTGATCGTCAAAGTCCATTGTTCTAGGTGTCGGGGCACGTCCGGCCAACCGAAAGATCCGCACTAGCCGCTGCTGTCGCAGGTGAATACATGCCCGTACCGCATCGGCATGGAATCGACGACTGAGTTCGAGCCGCTGACTGTCTGCAACAAGTTCGTCCAACAGCAAACTAATTGATGGATCTTTGCGAAGTTCTGCGACATCCTCGTCATCATCCAAGGTGGCTTTAAGTGCGCTGGTTAACACGTTTTCGACGTTCATCCGATTATCGAAGTCGCTCGGGTCGCACGAACGTGCGGCGTAAGCGGCCTCGGCAAGGATGACACCCGACGCAGGGTCAAGATGAGTGGCCAGGTCTGCCACTGTCGCGGCACGTCGAGCCAGGTGGCCATCGAGTGCTGCAGATGCCACGTCAATTCGATGGTGTAGTCGATCAAGTCGACCTGCTTGATGTGACAGATGCCATAGAAAAGCAATGAGTAACAGAACTTCACCGAGACTCAACGAATTCATGATGACACTCCTCGAGAGATTCGAGCATTTCCAATTCGTCCTAGCATTTGGCCAGCAAAATCTGGTTCAACCGTGACGCCGGGCCGATGAACAGATTCGTAAACTGTTTCAATCCGCTGTGCGACGGTTGCCCAATCAAACTCTTGTGCGCGTTCAAGTCCTGCGGTGTGAAGGCGCTGTAATTCGGTTTCATCTCGGAGTGTTTCACAAATAACGTGTGCCAGTGAATCGCTATCTTCGTTGGTAAACATTCGACCCGCGCGTTCGCCGTCGAGTACGCGCGCAAAGGCTTGAAGGTTGCTGGCTACTACAGGTGTTCCAGATGCCATGGCCTCTAGAAGCACGATTCCAAATGATTCGCCACCAGTATTTGGTGCAACGTAAATGTTTCCACTTGCCAAAACTGAAGGCTTATCTTTTCCGTCAATCATTCCCAGCATTGTGAACCGTGAAGAGACATGAGCAGGCAAACTAGCTAGCAACTCACTGGCATCGCCAGGTCCAGCAACCAGAAATCGAATGTCGGGAAATTGTTCAACAATTTTTGGCGCAGCACCGACAAGCACAGCCAAGCCTTTGCGCGGTTCATCTACACGTCCAAGGAAGACGATTGCCTTGCCGTTACCCGGCCAACCAGGCATAGGAACAGCATTGCGAAACTCGGTCGTGTCGACACCGTTTGGAATGATGATGGCGTCTCCCCCAACATGTTCAACCAACGTTGTCCGAGCTGCTTCACTGACAGCAATTCGTGCGGTGATCTTCTCCATCGCGGTTAAAGCCAACCGATTCAATGACAACAACATTCGTGATCTATCCATTGATGAATGCCACGTCGCAACGATCGGACCCTTTGCAGCCCAACAGGCCAGCACTGACAAGCTCGGTGCTAATGGTTCATGTACATGAAGTACGTCGAATGTGCCTTCGGAGATCCACTTTGAAACTTTTCGTGCAGTAACGGGTCCAAAACTTAGACGTGCAACAGAACCGTTGTAGCGAACTGCTTTCGGTTTACCAGTTGACACCACAAAATCTGGCAAGTTTTCATCAGATTCAGCGGGAGCTAAGACACTTACTTCATGTCCCATGCGGATCAATGCAATCGCTAGGTCATGTACGTGGGCACTTACTCCGCCCGGGATATCCCATGCGTAGGGGCAAACAATTCCAATACGCATTATTCGGCCACCAGATCTGACCAGACGGGCTGAAGTTGATGCCAGTTCTCAGGATGAGAACGGATGTGCTCTTCAAATCTGTGCGCAATAGTTCCAGATATTTCTTGTGCTTTACGTAAACGCTCGCGACCTGTGAGTTCGTTAGCCGCAACCGTTATCTCTTGATCGAATGTGATGACTGTTTGATCACCGTCATACCAAGCGCAGCAGGTAAAAAGTGGACGACCAGTGTCCAGGGCCAGAACGGCAGCGCCGATGGGCAAGGACGCTCGGTAACCAAAAAATTGATTGCCCATTCCGTTCTTTGCGACATCACGATCGCCAAGTAGAGCTACGACTTTGCCTTTGTTGAGGTTGTCGCGAAGGTATTCGTACGTTCCACCTTCACCAGTGAGTGGCATCAATGTAATGCCTCGTTCCGTACGCATCTTAAGGAACTTTTGGAACACACCTTCGGGACGTAATCTCTCAGCAACTGTGCACAGAGATCCGAGTTCGAGCGCAGTCCATGCGCCAGCCAAATCCCAATTGCCGGTATGAGGCAAAGTCAGAATCACGCCTCCGGATTTAAGAGCGTCTCGTACTGGTTCAATGTTTTCCACCCGCACTTTTGAGGTCAACTCGGTAGTGGTCCAGCGCGGCAGCGTGAAGGTTTCCCAGTAATAGCGCATGTAGGACTGCATCGCACTTTTACTGAGTACGCGAATCTGTGGATCGTTGATGTCACAACCAAGAACCCGACTGAGATTCATTTCAAGTTGTCGAACTCCGCGAACTTCCATTCGCCA